>JAJZDN010000074.1 GCA_021805985.1 Planctomycetota bacterium
GCCGTTGTGGTAAACAAGGTTTGTGATTGAAATGCACCCCAGCACACCATCTGCACGCCCCGCCCATAACGTTGTTCGTTCAGGCCGCCGCAGGCCCGGCCGTTTCGTTTCTCGTTAAGGCCGCAGCCGTTCGTTTCCCATCGCGCCGCTCCCCTGCTCACCTGCTCACCTCATCTCATCCCCTAAAACCCCGCCATGCCCCATGCTGAATGCCAAATGCAAACCACAAATGACTGCAATTACCGCAACCACTGATCAATACCGCAGCTACTGCCCCCGCCGATAATCGAATCACCTGTCCCTCATCATTGTTCATGCATCCCTGATCATGATGGGCGACCGCAGAATCTCCTGCGCACGCGGTACGTCAGCCAGGCGTACCAAAATCATCTCCCGCAGCAGAGCATCGGGCAATAGATCACCAAATTTCAGGAAATCTGCTGCAGAATCTTTAAGATCCCAGTCCGGCGGCGAACCGGCGTCGCGCAGATCCATTATGGCCCGGCGCAAGCGTTCGATGGAAATATCGGAAGGGAGCCGGATGCAGAAGTTGTCCGTACGAAATGGCAAATCAATGCGAGATCGCAAATACTGCACGACCGTCTGATTCGCAACGAGCCCACCAAACGTCCACCACTCCAGGGACAACCCGCGCCGAACGATCACTGAGCCATCACCGCAGCAAGGCAACAACTCTTGCCGCACTTGAGCCAGTCGATCATTGGCACGACGGGACCATACCGGACTTTCTTCCGTCGATAGCACCACCTCGCGAACTGCCGCACATAACTTTGCCGACAGCGGCACGCTCGAACCAAGCCAGCGGGATCGGCCGGATTCCTGCGCCGGCTCAACGTGCGCGATCTTGCGGACCCAGTCTAAGTGAGTAACCCGCCATCCCCTACCGCCCAAAGCAAGAATTGCCGGACCATCCTTTTTCGCGGTAAACGAAAGTGGGTGGACGAACCCAACTTCAACCCTGCCATACCGCACCTGAAATAGTGGCGCGGAAGTCACAACCGAGAGAAGCTCAGAAAAGTGGCGATGCCCTAATCGGCGTTCCGCCTCCGTGCCGAGATGCAAACGCCCGCCATCGTCACCCAGCAGATTCAGCCTCAAGGCGTAGTCAATAATGGCATCCGCGTGGCCATCCTGCATTTCCGCAAAGGCCTGCACCTTGCCAATCCATGCCGGCCAGTCGCTTCGCACAAACCCTGATTCCTGCAGTACGAGCGTCAGGATTTGTTGAACAAACACATGGTAAGGAATCGGTGGCGGAACGACTTGCTCAACAAAGCCTTGAAACCACATTCCAAGAAGTGCTGCGCTCTGGAGTAGCGCCAAATCGTCCGTCGCCAGAAACAGGCAATTGCGATCAGCATTGTCACGGCGTCCAGTTCGTCCCATGCGCTGAAGAAAGCTTGCGACAGTTGATGGGGCATCAATCTGGATGACCCGATCCAGATCACCCACATCAACACCCAGTTCCAGCACGCTGGTTGCCACGATCACACAGTCGGTTTCCGATGCGAATGCCCGCTCCGCAAGGCGGCGTTGCTCCTTGCTCAAGGAACTATGCGTCACGAAAACCTTCACCTCAAGCTGCTTTAGCTCAACGCCTATCTCCTCCGCTCGGGCACGGCTATCCACAAATACCAGGCGCTTCTCGCCACGATGCAGGCGTGATATCACGACCGCCGCATTCTTGATGGACCCCACAAAGTCCAGTTGGACATCAGCCGCTCCGACCGGCCCCGCCGACGGACACACAACGCAACCTGCCACGGTGCTCCCTGCAGTCAACCAGCGTAATAGTTGCTCAGGATTGCCAACCGTCGCCGACAGGCCAATCCGCTGGAGATCTCGTCCGGCCAGGCGTGAGACGCGCTGCAGCACCGAGAGCATGTGCCAACCCCGGTCGTCGCCGGCAAAAGCGTGCAGCTCATCGACGATAACCGCTCGAGTCTGCGCGAACAGCGCCGCCGGATCGGTCTTTCGTGAAACCAGCATGACCTCAAGAGATTCTGGCGTAGTCAACAGGATGTCGGGCGGCTCCCGGTTGATACGTGCTCTTTCTGCCGGCGATGTGTCACCATGCCAGACTGCACAGGTTCTACCGACAAGATCTGCGTAGCGTTCCAGCCGGACGTGCAGATTGTTCAGCAGCGCCCGAATCGGGCAAAGGTAAAGAACACTTAAGCCGCGCCAATCTTCGCTGAGCATCCGCGAAAAAATCGGCAACACCGCCGCTTCAGTTTTCCCGCCGGCAGTCGGCGCTATGACCACCACATTCTCGCCCCTGAGCACCACAGGAATGACCTGCTCCTGAAACGGCCGCAATTCGCGCCAGCCAAGACTGTTGACCACATGGTGCTGCAAGCCCGGATGGAGAAAATCGAATGCGGCCACTGTTGTCACCTCAGGCCAATTCTATGTCGTCAACACGCTGTGCGGATGCGGCATGGCGCTCCGTGGGCGTAAGCTCGGTGTCCTGAATCGTCAGTTTGTAATGCTGATGCGGATTGAACTCGGGAAACTGATCGACACGATCCAACACATCCGCAACCAGCTTCTTCAGAAAAATGCGCGGTGCCACCCCAACTTTACCGCCCAGTTTACCGGCAACAGCACGGGCCAGTTCATCAATGTACGCATCCCCGACCTTGGCCCCTATACGCTCCGGCGCACTGGCGTGCATCGCATAGATGTCGCGCACCTTCCGGCCCACTTCGCACAATCGCACGAAGTCAAACGCGGGGAGCCTAAGCTGCACCGCACGCGGATTATCAAATTTAGCATCCGTCTGGAAATCCACATGCAGCCTCTGGGCCAGTGGTTCCAATCGCTGCGCCCCCTGCGGTCCTTCGTAGAATGCTCCGGTCCCGGTGATCAGGAGATAAAGCCCCGGAAAGCGTCCGGAGTCAATGTCATCTATGAGTTGCCGCAGAGCGTTGAGGCTTTTGTCACGCATATCGCCGCGGACCCGCTGAATCGTTTCCACCTCATCCAGTACCAGATACAGCCCGGCATGGCCGGAATCTCGCAAAACCGTCAACAGGCCCTGCAGAAAACTCATGGCTCCAAAATGATCAATCTCGCCTTTTACCCCAACTTGCCGTTTGCTGCCCGCAGCTACATTGGGTTGTCCAGCCAGCCACGCGGCGATGGCATCGGCTACAGCCGCATCGCCGGACGCCCGCGCCGTGTGATAGCCGCGCAGCGCGACGGCGAACATGGGGGCGGATCGCGTGACCACGGCCAGCCGCTTTTCCATCAGGGCATTGGATCGCTCCAGCAATTGTGTGTGATCGTCGGGAGAAATATTCCCCTCGGCCAGCACATCCTCTTCCAGCGTGAAGAACCAGCCATCAAGGATATTTCGCAGTGCGCCAGTGGGCATATCCGGTGTGCCCAATCGCTCCATCAGGCGGCGATAGACTGTTTCGAGGCGGTGCAGGGGCGTTTCGATCTCGGAGATCTGTACCTCCGACGTGGCGAACCCCAACTGCCTTGCGCGCTCCGCGAGCCACCGTGAGAAAAACGTTTTTCCGGTTCCGTACTCGCCGCGGACTGCTTTGAATCGCGCACCGCCGGCCTTGATACCTTCGAGTTCCTCGCCCAATGTGCTGGCGAAGCGATCCAGTCCCACGGCCAGCAGATCAAGGCTCTGCATCGGAACCGTGCCTCGGCGCAGAGCATCAATCATTTCATCGCGGCGTTGGCGACTAATCGTTTTCATGCAGCCAGCCCAATCTTACACATCCAACTCAAACTGCTTTTTCAACAGCGTCACATTCAGTTCCACCTTATTGGCGGCATCCTGACGATCCAGGATGGCGTAACCCTCCACGTTCAGCACGCGCTGCATCCCCGCCAAAAAGCCCGGCATTCGATGCTCGGGCATGGCGATCGCACTCGCCAGCGCCGCGATAGTCATTGAACCACCGCGGCTTGCCAACGCCGCCAGCACGTTTCGGAGTTTCACGTCATCCACGGATACCCGACCAGCAAGCTTCCTCTGAACGGCCAATACATCGCTTTGCAGCAAGGCTTCGATCCAGATTTCCTCCGGTGCTGCCGTCGCCGGGGTTGTTTTAGGCGGATCGAACAGTGTCGGTGTTGCGGTCCTTTGTTCTAGTGCTCGCGGCGCCTCGACAACCTCTGTCACCCTCGGCCTGACGGCTGTAGGCTCGGCCCACCATAAGGGAATATCCCCAGGTAATTCCTCGAAGCCCTCCGGAACATCAAGTTTTGGCCAGAGAATGCTCACTGGGATCAGCATTTCCTGCGGCGACGCACCGCCATGATAGCCATTCTTTTTCGGGCCGTACCGCAGCAGCTCCGACCAGGGCACAATCACCCGGCCCCCGTTTGGCAATACCACCCGCGGGGAACTGATCTCCAACTCACCCTTCGCCACCTCGCCGCCGGGCCGACGCCAGCGAAGCCCATCAGTCGCCTCCCGTGCCTGAGTCTGGCGGTCAAGAATATGGCCGTGATCGCTCACCAGAACAACCAACCGGCCCGCCGCCTTGGCTTCCGCCAGGATTGGCTCCAGCACGCGAATGTGCTGCATCGTCCAAATCGCATCAATCTGATCTCCCTTGTCCAGATGGTCATCCACTGCGTTGATCACAATGCCCACGACGCGCTGTTTCTTTTCCGCCAGCGCCTCTCGGATATCGCCAGCCAAACTCGAATCTTCATCACCCTCCAACGCCGCTTTGTGGAACAGCTTCGGCGCATACCCTGCCTGAGACGAGCTGGCCAATGCTGGATGGGCCGCGAACCCCTGCGCTTCATCAAAAGCCTGTCCGCGCTTCAACGATCCACAAAGCAGACTCGTACGGCACACCTCCGTTATCGAGGGAAGAGCCGTTATACCAATCATGCGTCCCGGCGATGTGCCAAACCCCACCTCAATCCAGTTGTGCGATTGGATATCGCACACCAACTCGCGGAAAACCGCCCAACTCATCCCATCCACCACAAGAAGCAACACGGGGGCCTTTTCCATCGCCTTGGCAACCACCTGCTCAAGGATCTGCTCAACCGGGATCAGGCCCGCGGATACATCGCCGGCCGCTTGCTGGTCAGCAACGGCCTGCCCAAACTTCAGATTCTCGCCCTCTCGCAATTCCGTGACGCGATCCACCAAACGCACGTATGCTTCAGCCAGGTCCTTGTTTGACTCTCCACCACGCAAAACCTGGCGTGCCCAATCCACGAATCCTCCATCGCCCGCGTACGCCCGCCCGCCGGCCTGAAGGCTCAAGGCGACCTTGTGACCTCCGGCGTTCTCATCCGCCAGCCAACGCGCCAGGCGAATGGCCATCCCCGCGCGTTCCATCCGGCGACCACCTACGCACCCCAACCGATGGTGCAGGGCGCTGCCATATATCTTTTTTAGCTCTTCCGAGACAGTCACCGCACGGGCGTCCACATGCCCTGCCAATGCCTGCCCCAACCGGGAAAGCCGCTGCTCAAAGCCGCTATCAAGTTCGTCGCTCCACCAGGCGTGGCCCACAGCGCCAATTTGCTCCAATATCTTCTCCGCCTCATCAAGGCAACGCCGCAGAGCCGGCTTGGATAGCTTTGCCGCCGCCGCAACTCCCGCCTTGTGCCACCGCCGGGCAATGTCAGCCGACACATTGGCCGTGCCGATATAACCTTCCAGGCGGCCCGCCGCCTTATCCAATTCACGCCCGACATCCTCGTGATACACGACACCCATCACCAGCCCAATGGCCAGCGCGTTTGATCCGTATGCACCATCGATACAGCCCAACGCCAGGCGGGCGGTCTCCCCGGAAGTTTCCGCGATCCAGGCCTTGGCCTGATCTCGAAACGCTCCAGGGCAAGCCCGCCATCGCTCCGCCAGATCGTTCTCCGCCGCACGATAAAGAATCTCGACAACATCCGGGTGCGGTTCAGAAAAGCCCAGCCGCTCAGAAAAAAGAATCTTCCAGACCGTATCCGCGTCCAGCAGGCCGCCGGCAACCGGTTGAAAATCCCTGCTGCCGGCGTGTTCAAGCAGCATCTCGGCAAGTAACACATGTTCAGTAATCCGCGGATCAAGTTGCTTGGCATTAAACAAGGATCGGACAATCTCCCACTTGTTAATCGCGTGCAGTCTCCGCAACGCCAGCCGCACAAGGATATCATCGCTGACTTTTCCCTGATCCAAGGGTGTCACCAGCACGGTTGCCGCCGCAGTTTCGGGAGCGTTTTGTATCGCCAGCCGCATCTGCAAAGGCGAATCACACTGATAGACCGCGACCCGATCGTTACCTGTCCCCTGAACCGCCGGCCCTGCCCATTTTCCGGGCGAGAAGATGCCAAACACCCTTGCATGGGGGGCCTTCTTACGAATCGCGCGGATCTGCGCCCGGATGACCTCGATGGATGGGCTGGCTGTTGCCATAGACTTCTATTCCTCAATCACCCAGGACACGTTAACTCGCACCACCTGCGTGCTACCGGCTCTGCGCCGGACACGCGCGATCTCGCCCTCGGCTTCGGTCAAATTCAGGTTTTCCCGTGTGCCGCTGTCCACCAACCTCTTACCGGGTTTCGGCAGCGGCTGTATTGGTTGTACCGGCGGGTCAATCGGTGCCACCGCCGGTTCGGCCGGTGGCGTCAGCAGATCAATCGCCCGGCTTTGCTCGATGAGCAAAACCGGTCCCATGGCAGTTACATGCTGGTCGTTCCGTATCCCATCAACCACGCGGCCCAGCAGTGCCTTCGCCGCCCCGGCCCGTTCGTCCCGGAGGCTGCCAATACTCTCAAAAAGTTTCCATTGTGCCGCCGCCAGCGCTCCGATCACCTCGGCTGCGGTGGCCAAACTCGTTCCCATCGCGGCTTCAGATGTTAAAGGCTTCAAACGTGCCAAAGCCTCAACCACCGCCGCCGGATTAACCTCACGCACCGCCTCGAGCAATCCGAGCACCGCTTGCGCCGTTCGATACCGCGCTGCCGTCTCCTTGCTTTCACCAAATGCCGCAAGGTGGCGGCCAACTTCATCCACCAGCCGTCTGCATGAGTCGAAGTTCTGTCTGGCGCACCCCTGAATGTCATCCGCCAACTTGGCCAGGTTGGACGCATTGAGCAACGGCGACGAGACAATCCCAAAAATACTGGCGGCTCGCCCTACCGCGGCCGACCACGACGCTTCCGCCGGCAACCGTTGCTCCCGCAACTCCACTTCGTCAGGCACGTTCATCAAAGTAGCATCAAATGGCGCGCCATGGCGGAAGAAGCTCCGATTCGTCTGTGCCGCAAACACTAAAATAATAAGATTGCCGCACTCCTTCGGCAGCCCCATGGCGTGGGGTTCATCCATCCATTTCCGCAGTGCCTGAACGGTGATGCTTCCGCCCGACTCCGCCGCCTTGCGTGTGAAATGGTCCTTCCATCGTTGTCCGAGGACGAAATGCGTCTCGCCCTGGTCCCCGATATTCAGTGGTTCGGCAATCCCTTTAAGCAAACCGCGGACACCCTTTTCCACCAGCACCCGCCCGCCTTTCTCCGACACCGCCTTAAGAACCTCTTCGTACACTTTCTTCAGGTTTGAGATCTTTATTTCCGCGCCGAAGCTGGGATGGGCAGGAAACTCGAAGCTCATCGCCTGGTCCAACAGTTCCTCAATCGCCCCTTTCAGGCTGCTGGCCGCCGGTGGCTGCAGGTCAAGGCCCGGAAACAGGCAGTTGTAGGTATTGGCCAGCGCGTGCGAATCATCAACGGACTTGCTCTGGCTGCCACGAATGCCGTACGCCGCTTCAATGTGCTGTTTCACCCGTTCCAGCAGCGAACTGCGCTGGTTCTCCAGCAGCGTGCGGGCGGTCTGCCGGTCCTGCGGCGACAAAAACCCGGCATACCCATGATACCGCTCGCCAGTCAGAATATGCTCAATGATCACCAATCGGCTTAAATCGCGCCGACCCGTCTCGGAAAAGAAGGCCGGCAGCCATACCAGCGTCCGCGTCCCGCCGGGGTTGTCCCGCATGTAAATCTGGAGCTTTCCCTGATCATCGCGGGTGGTGTGGCCCGGCTCATCGAGTGGATAATCAACGATAAGCTTCCACGTTGGCGCATTGGCGGTCAGGCTGGTTCCCGGCAGGGATCGTACATTGCCATAAATCACGTCGCACGCGCGTGTCGTATTGCGCCACACAAACTCGTACGTCAGGAACATCTGGTCATCGTTCTCGATCTCCAGTTCCTTAAACAGAATTTGGCGAACCATTCGTATCTGATTGCCCAAATTATCCTCATGTTCCGCCGCCGCGATAATGGCTTCCGTGTCCACGCCACTAAGCTGAATGGAGATTCCCGGATTAGGCCCGTCGCGTTCAACCTTGATCTCGCCCACCTGGCTTGACCACTCTTTGACCTTTTGCAATACCATTGCCGGCTCCCTGCCGGGAATCGGCGAGCGAATCGTGCCGTGGTTCAGGGCCGCCAGACGACTGGCATTAAGCGCGCGCAACGAATTTACTCCCGGTACCAACGCCGCCAGCAGCAGCGTTTTTATCAAACGATCATCGTTGATGAAATGGATTCGTGCCTGATCGTCCATCGGCCTGCCCAGCAACTCCTCGCGCCGCGCGCCATGCTGGGCCTCAAGCATAGGCAGAAGTTTTTCATGATAAAGCTTTCGCGCGTTATCAAAGTGTACCTTCATATCCTGGCTGAAGGCTTCATCGCCGTGCGCCACGGCATCATACAAATCTCCCACCGGCACGATGTCCCCAACCTTCAGTGTTTCCTGCTGCTGGACCAGCAACTGCAGCATCACTTTCAACGCCGTGCGCTCGCGCTGCAACATGCTTGACGCCGCGACCAGCGTCTCCATCAGCGCCGGGCTGAACGGATAAATCAGACGGAACATCTCCCTGCCATACTGATCGGTCAGCAGGGTGTCCATGACCTCCTTACGAATTCTGGCCGTTTCCTCAAATGCCGCATCCAACTCCTGTTTCGCCGCTTGACTGCGCGGCTTAAGCACGCGCTTGTTGGCGATCATGGGCAAATTGCGGTCTTCCAGCTTGATCACGCCGAAACGCCCATCCGACCAATCCACTGAATCATCAAAGTTCAGCCTCTGCGCCCCCGGCACGGTATCGCCGATGAGCTTCCGCAAATCCCGTTGCCTGGCCACGAAGCTTACAATGGGAATGGGCCGGTTGGCATGTTGCGCTTCAACGAGCTTGACCAGCTTTTGCGTCTCATGGTGAATAAAACTCAGATCCGCCGCATGGCTGGCCAGCCACAGAATCAATTCGTCCAGGAATAAAATAAGCCCGTCGTAACCCAGAGCCTCAGCGTGCTGCGAGATGACCGCCAGCCCCTTGTCCAGATCCAGATAGGCCTCATCCTGCCCGGCCGCCACGTTGTGGTAGCTGCGGAAAAAAGCCCCAATCAGATCCCCCACCAACCGCGTTCGTTCCTTGTCGCCCGGTCCTGCCGCAACCGCCGCATCGAAACTGTCACCCGTCCAGCCAGCCGCAATGCGGCCCCAACCGCCGCCGGCGCTTTTATCCTGATTTAATTTCTGGAAGAAACTCTCGTCCCCCATATCCTTCCTAAGGCTGACCGCATCCTCAAACAGACTTTCAGCCAGGTAGATTCCCGGAATGGGCGCATCGGGATGCAGGAGCCGAACATAATTGGCATACTGCCCCAGAATGCCCTGTTCCATGCTGCGGCTGCCAATCATGTGAAACGGCACCAGCAGGAACCGTTTTTCCCCGGTCCAGGCATTATATTTGGCAACCACCGCCGCAAGCTCCGGGATCGACCGCGCCTCGGGTTTGTTCTTCAGCAGCAGATGCAGCACTGCCATGAAATGGCTTTTGCCGCTGCCGAAACTGCCGTGGAGGTAACAAGCCTTGCTCGACGAGCAATCCACCGCGCCCTTGATAAAACCCAGCGCCTGGTCAAAACAGGCCGCAAGCTGCGGCGTGACCACATAATTGTGCAACGTGCCGGCCGCGTTCGCGTCTGTGACGCCGGCCGCCAAGTTCAGTACGAAGTCCCCCTTGTTGACCTGCGTGGGAAGCTCCAAAAGGTCTCGAATGTATCGGGTCATGGCCAATCACTTTCTAAATTCAACATTTTGATTCACTGCAATTTTGCCAATCCCGCGGCCTTGGCAAGGCGCAGCATTTCATCCAGCATCGCCTTGAGCGCTGGGCATTTTTGATAGGCCACTTTCGGGTTGAGCTTATCGAAAAGCTGTTTTCCATAGACCACCTTCTTGTAAGACCTGCCCATGGCTTGCCGGTACAGGCTGTTGAGCAGAGCAGCCGGCGGCTCATTAAAATTGACCGTTTCCGGTCTGTCGGCCTTGTCCTGCAGCCGGTCGCCTATTTCTGCTGGAAACAGCCTCGGCTCGCTAAGCAGCCACGCTTCGATTTCGTGAACCGCGAAAAAAAGCCGGAATTTCTCGTGTCCCACCAGTTTCTCAAAATGCATCCTACCCCAACTGAACCGCTCCGCTGCGGACTGTTTATCGCGCGGATAGATAGTTGGCCCGTAAAGGTCCAGCAGCGCTATGACCGCGATCACGTCACGGCTATTTGGCCCATTTAGATGCATATGCGCTTTTTGCCGCATATCGTTTACCAATTCCCGCCAGCCTTCGAACTGAACGGACTTGATTCCCACAGGTTGCCGCAACCGGGCATCAAGCCACCGCTTCAAAAAAGCCGGCACAGCCTTGTGTTCGGTCTGTCCCTCAACAAAAAGAATAAACTTCAAGCCAGGCCCTCCAATTCCCCAGATTTAAAAAGCGACCCCAGCGAATATTCCTCAAGCCACTTGCGAAGCGTCTCCTCCTCCAGCACCTTCAGAACGCTTTGGCCCTCCTGCCAGATCGCCACAGTCGTTGTTGGGGCATGGGTCCCGAACGCATCGAGAAATTGCGGCGAGTGGGTCGTGAGAATCACCTGCGACCGCTGCGCGGCATCCACTGCGTACTCGGCCACAACAGGCAGCATAGATGGATGCAAGCCGGTTTCCGGCTCATCGATCGCAATCAGCGGCGCTGGGTCCGGGCTTGCCAATACCGTCAACAAAAATAAAAACCGCAGCGTGCCATCGGAAAGCTCCGCCGCCGATTGTTCCCGCTTCAGGCTTTTCCAGCGCACCCGCAGTTGAATGCGCTGATCGGCGGCGGGCGGGAAAATAAGTTCCTCAAAATCGTCACCGAAAGCCGCGTTCATCGCCGCGTTGATTTCCTGCTTGAATTCCCGGTCTCCGGTATAAAGCGTATGCAGCACACTGATGAGATTTTGCCCATCCGGATCCACTCGTCTTTCGTGGCGCGTTACCACCGCCTGCCGAATCGGCGAATCCTGATTCACATGCAGGTCCTGATAGACCGACCATGCCGCAAGCTCGCGCCTGTAGGGCGGAATGAGCTTATTGTAACTGAACGGGCCCGCGGCCAGTGACAGCAGTGTCTCATCCTCGGAAAGCGATTCCTCCGGCGCGACGAAGCCATGCTCATTTTCATCAAAAATATTGGCCCATTTCCCTTTGCGGTCAAGGAGCTTGAATGGGTCATCCCGCTCACCAGTTTTCACGCGATAATAATTTCCCAGCAACTCGTGTTCCACCCGGTAGGTGCTCGATGCGCCGACCTGGGCGAGTACAGTCTCGTAGGTAAGGCTATCGCGTTCGATGTTGCGCCGTGCCTCAACCGGCGAACATGTCAGACTCCAGGATATTTCTTTTGCCCTGCCATCCCAGAGCAACGGATCAATGCCCCCCTGAGCCTGTACATATTTGCCCAGCCCCCCCCGGGCCGATACCGAAATCAGTTCCAAAACACGAAGGAGGCTCGACTTGCCGGACCCATTGGGGCCGATGACGACATTTAGGTCGCCCGGCTTCCAGGCTATATCTTTAAGCGAGCGGAAACCCCGCACCGCCAATTCAAGAATTTTCATCCATATTCTCCATTACAAACCTGGCCCCTTGCGCAACGGGTATAGGGCCCTTAGCTTACCCCGCTCCCTTTGCGGCGGCGGCGAGCTTTTTCCGGCGGCGACCACGCCATGACCTCCTGCACCGTCTTGCCCAATTCTTTGGCCTCTTGCGTCAAATAGCCGGCAAAATAGTCTCCCATTCTCACGCCGTGCGCCGCGTCAAGGTCATTATGCCACTGTTTGAGCCAGGGAACCAATTCGCCGATGGCGGCCAGCAGAGCCACGAGCTTGCGACCCTGCTGTTCCTTGGCCAACTCATAGTGCTCGGCAATGGCACCAGCGAGCTGCAGGTGGTTGTAACCGGCCCAGGCGATCAGCAGCGTGCCATCTTCATCTTCGCAATACGGAAAGCTCACCCAGCGTTCCTTCGGCACGTCCAGCTTGTCGCGCAGTCGCCAGAAATCACTCGACAGAAAATCCGCGCTGGCATATCTGGGCGGCACGGGTATATCGGGCATCTGCTTTTTCAGGGCCGCAATCTGCGACTCCAGCGCCGTCGTTGGCGCATTGGCGGAATTGGCCTGCTTCATTTTTTGCTCAAGATCGTCTATTTGCGCCTGCAACTGATCTTCCTGCCGTTGCAGGTCCCAGGTGCGCTCCCACGCCCGGCGCTTGTCCAGCGCCGCCGGCTTATAACGCAGCACCGGCAGGGCCGGCACGCTCTCGGCGGCTGCAAGTTCACCCACCAAGGCCCCCACATCAAAGTCCACACGGGCTGTGAATATCTCGGCCACCTGCATAAAATCGGCATCCGTGCGGGCGAGGTCGGCAAGCCGGGCGACGGTGGTTAACTGCGGCTGCGTTAAATTGCCGCGGGCTGTAATGGCGTGCGATTTATTCATGCGGCCGTCAAGATCAAAGTAGCTTTCCAGCCGATCCAGCAGCCAGGATTGCAGTGCCCGCAACTGCTGTACGTCCCATGGTTCGGATTCCCAGCGGCGCTTGCATTCTGGCCGTTCGATCAGGGCGATATTGGCGTTGGACTCAACGATGTCAATGCGTTGTTGCACAATACGCCGGTAGGCTTCGGGCCAATCGGCTGGAATGTCGGTAATGGGGGTCGAACCGTGGCGCGTGAACCATGCGGACTGTTCCTCGCCGGCGGCGAGCCGGCGGGCGAGGACGATTTCAAATGCGCGTTGACCGAGTTGCAAGGGCTGGGGCGGTTGGGCCAGCGGCGGATTTTCCAGCAGTTCATAGAGGCCGTAGCATTGCCAATCTAGCTCTTCCTGCAAGGCAATCATCCGGGCGCGCAGGGACGCGGCCTTTTCCCGGCCTTTGGCCAGGGCGGCGGCGGTAGGCGTGCAGCTTTCGCAGATAGCCGCCGGGACAGTGGCCGAAAGCTCCCGGGCCAGTGCGTCGAGTTCCCTCGCAAGGCCGACTGGGCGGCCCTGGCACAGGGGGAAATCAGAAACCATTGTTGCCGAGTACTCATAGGTGTTGAAGGCGACATCCCCGGTCGTCCGGGCACCATGCTGATCGGTCGAGTCCCCCTTGTTGTGTCCGATCTGTTTAAGCCAGAAGCACGCAATGGAACTGTTGAGAAGCCCAAGCAGGCCGAGGTGATCATCCTCCGTTGCATCAGCGCGAAGCTTGATGATGGGAGCGTGGGCATTAAACAATGTCCCACCGCTTGATACCGTGAAATGGTTGTGTGTGGCCATATTGGAGAAGGAAAGTAACCGCTCCGCCCTAAATCGGTGGCGGAAAAACATCGAGTATTCGAACCATGTCAGTCCACGTGCCGTCTGCGTGCTGCCGTAAGCCACCCTGCGGCAAAGCCCGCTTCGGAAGGGCCACAGTACCTTGAGCGTGCCCGGGCTGGCGGCCGCTTCGAGCGTTTCGGGTGAATAGGGCCAAATCGCGGCGAGCGATTTCCCGAATGACCAATCACGTACCTGCTCGCCACGCACATAAAGGCGGACGCGCACTTGTCCGCCGCCAAGCCTCCTACCGGCCCCCCACCCCAGGACGTAAGCATAATCCTCGCGCGTGAGCACAACGCCCCCGATCTCCGCGGCCTGGGTCCCGAGTCGGTCGCTGCATGAGTCCGCCACCAGGCCCCATAGCTGCGCCGCTCCGCCGCCGCCGATGCTCCACGGATGCTCGGCAAGCTGCTCGCGCGGCGTGCCGTTGACGCTGATAAACTCGCTTTGGCTTCCGACGCGGTCAATCTGGCTCAAAATGGCCGTCCAAACCTGGCCATGGGCCGGGTCGGGCGGTGTACCTGGTTCACCTCTGATACCCAACACGGCACGCACGCCGGGGGCTACCGGCTTGCGATGGCGACCAAACAGAATCACGGTCGGTGTGCCATGGCCGGGGATGTACGCCCCGCTGGTATCGACTACGTGGGTCAGGTCAATCTTCGGCAGGTAATTCTCGACCAGCTTCCTGCCAAACTCCCGCTTCATGAAACTGTTGGCCGTAATCTGGCCCGTGAACCCGCCGGGGCAGGCCAGCGAGAAGATACGAGGCAAAAATGGGACAGAGAGCGAATACTGCCGGTAGCAGACCTCGGGATAACGCTCACGGTAGGCCTGATTGAGCGCCCTGTCCTTGACCGTGATGTACGGCGGATTGGCGACGACGGCGTGGTACGTGCCCGGCCGCAGGATGCGCTGAAGCTCGGGTAGATCCTCGCTCTGGTATGCGTGGGCAAGCTCGTGAAATCCCAAAAGTTGCTGCTCGTGGGCTGGTGATCCGTGCAGCAGCGAATCGCCGCAGACCAAATTGAGCGCAAACGCCGGCGCATCGGCAAGCCGCGTGATATCACACTCGCGCATGGCCGCCAAAAGGAGCCGAAAGCGGGCAATCGCCACGGCATAGGGGTTAAGATCAACGCCATGCACAGCGGCCAGGGCGCGGTTGACCAGCTCGCGGTCTCCGGAGCCGGGCTCCTTTCTGCGCCAGTGGCCGAGAATGCGCGCAAAACTGCCCAGCAGGAAATGCCCGCTGCCGCAAGCCGGGTCAATGATTTTGAAATCTTTGAGGTCGAACTCGGCAATGGCCGGCTCCAGCGTGCGATCAAGAATAAACTCTTCAACAAAGACGGGCGTCTGCAGCAGGGCATATTTTTTACGTGCGGCCTCGGAAAGATCCTGATACAAATCTCCCAGGAAACGTGTATCGGCATTACCGTCGGTGAAGTCATGGATAAGTTCACCGGTACCGTCTGTATCAATTTTCTGGAAAAATTCGATGAGCTTTTGCGCCCCGTCACCGGATAGCCAATTCCGGTACGCCAGCACCACATTGTGCGATCCGAAGACATCTTTTGTCCCCGGTAGCCCGGCCAGATCGTCAAAAACCATCAACAGATACTCGCGGTCGGTCTGCTTGGGGTGGGTCCTGAAGTAGGCGTCGCGTTCGTCGCGGGCACGCTGTAACCCGGCTTCGGGGCGATCGGCATGCACCGGGCCGGAGATGCGCGGCGGTGTGATCAGGGCGTTGTCCTCCAGGAAACGCACGAAGATGCTCGAAAGCACCCACGCCACAGCCACTTGTGTAATCAGGTCGGCACGCCATTCCTCGTAGGCGGCGGCCGTACGACCGGCCGCGCGGGCCTGGTCGTATTCGTTTTTCAGATCAGCGTTAATCTGCGGCACCTCATCGCAGCGCGCGCGAAGATCTGTCTCCAACTCCCTCAGCAGGGGCTTAAGATCAGAAAGAAGTCGCTTTCGGTCAATCATCGAATGTCTATTTTCCTTCCATCGGGCTGGCGGCTTCCGCCGCATGACTGCTGCCGTTTCTCTTGGTATCCGCACGGTGCAAATTCTGGCACCAGCTTTCCGGGATATATGCCCATTGATTGGCGGTTATCACCGGCACCGCCGCGCCATCAAGCAAGGGCATTTCGGTTTGTGGGCTGGCTGGAATCAACAACCACACGCCGTGGACCCGTCCATCCTGCACCGCCTGAGCCACGCGCGAAAGCATAACCACTTGATCATAACGTTCCAACCAGTTCAAGTTGTAGGAAAGAACACTCTGCCCGCTGGCGCTATTGTGAATCATGGCCTGCTCCACCTGGGGGATCACCCGGCTGGCAATCAGATGATTAAGATTGCGCCAATGTTCACTGCGCTGATCGGCGGCATCGGCGTTGACGACCACGGCCCAGTCCGCGCCCACGGCATCGGCGGCATGGCGAAGAGCTGTAACAAAAACGCGCTCCAGATCCAGCGGACGCGTTGCAAAACGCCTCGTGATTTCCTCACGCGCGGCATCATATAAACTGGGTTTCACGGTAAGAGCCAGAAATGACCCGTGATTTTCCGCATACCGCAGGCGTTCCTCGAAGGCTCTGGCCTCGGCAATATCAGGTTGCACGTAGCTTGGCAGGAAGTTGGGGGCAGCGCCCGCGGCCCGATCCAGCGTGGAGTGGCGCGGCAGGGTGCTTGACGCACCGGTGACGCTAAGCACATTACGGGCAGTGCTGACATACGCCCCCCCCCCTATATGGTCGGGATTCCAGGCCAATTCCAGGCCGGCATCGGTAAGCAGGCGATCGAGCTCGGGGCGATCCGGCAGCGCCGCGGCCAGTGGGTAGCGGCTGCGGACACGCAGGCTGATGTGGCTCGGTTTCAGAGCCGGGACGCCCACAAGACCGCCGTGGGAAAGCCGAATGGCCCGGCCGGCGTCCATGTTCCGCGGGTAGATTTCCTGCTTGCTGGAGATGGCGGCGTTCTGGGACGCAGCGGCGGCAAGACGCACCAGGCGGGCGTCGCCAAGTGATTCGGCTTCCGCCGGTAACGTTATTTTTCGCAGCAATTCCACCACCCGTGCCGGGGGTGTAAGTGGGTCTTCTCCGGCAATGTCATCAGCGCATGATCCAAGGGCCGCCGCATAATCAGCCAGGGACATATCCGTGGCGATCAGAGCATTGCCGCCAACGCGGCGTAGGACATATCTGGGAAATTCGCGCAGGATTTCGGTTTCCACGGCGGTGCGGGTAACCACGCGCGCCAGGCGGGTCCTGCGCGGCTCATCCTCAACGCTGCCACGGGTGGCCAACAGGGATTCACACAGCTCATCAGCCGACATGACACCACCGTTGGCTCCAAGCAAGTCCCCGATCTGGTCGCGCAGAGCTGTGATCGCGGGATCTCTCTCCCAGCGGGCCAGGGCCTCGGCCAGAATCTGGCTGATGCGCCCGCGGGTAACGCCGGCCAGTGGGGCGATATCACCCTGGCTGGGCCACACCATGTTGATGCGATCATCCAAACCCAGCAAAGCCTTAAGCGCGGTGGTTTCCGTGTCGTTACGGCTTTTAGCTTTGGCCCGCAGGATTCTCTGCGCCAGGATGTCAATGCTCAGTTGGTCTCTGGGGGTTTGGCTGTCGTCGGTGCCAACATCGTCGGTAACAGTGGGCAACACCGTGTCATGTGTGTCGCTGGTCCCAAGACGCTCCCGGAGCACCTTAACTGCGGCCAATATACGCTTGCGGGTTTTATTGCCTACGCCGCGCATGCGTGCCAGACGACGGCCCCAAATATGCAGTAATTCCTTCACCGTCAGCACGTTGATACGATCCAAGGCATCCACCGCGGCGGCACCCAGCCCCAATTCGGCGACCTTGGTATCCATACGGGCCGCCGCCAGCAGCGCGGAATTGTCGGATTCGCCACCATCGGTCGTGGCGCTGAGGCTTGTCGCGGTTGTCCTGTATATCTTCTGCCAGGCGTCGAGCATTTGATGGGCATTATCAAATCGCTCCCTGGGGTTACGTCGCAAAGCCCGACGGAAAAACCCGGTAAATTCATCGCGGAGATTGGGATCGAATCGCTCGGCGTCAAGGGTCACTTCGCATTCGACCATCGTGGGGTCGGTTTTTCCGTCATGCCATACGGGCATAAATCCAGTGGCCATCTGATAAAGCGTGATCGCAGCGGAGAAACGTTCAGCTTGAAGATCCCAGCGCGGCGGCTTGCGCAGCGGCAAGAATGGATCAAGGTAGCCCGGAGTGCCGGCCCGGATATTTTCCGGGCTGCAACGTGAGAGTGAAAAATCAAAAAGTACCAGGTGCAAGGCATTGCCACGGCCAACGGCGGAAACGCCAATATTTTCGGGCTTGATATCGCGATGAGCAATGCCCTGGCGCTCAAGAACCACCACCGCCTCAAGCAGGTCTTCGCCAAAACGCTGGAGCAGGTCAAGACTCAGTCGGCCTTCCTCGGACAATCGCTTGCGCAGCGTTTTATCACCAGCCTGATCCAGGAGAATGGCCGTGCGACCCGCAAACTCCACGACCCCGTGGCAGCGCACGATCAAGGGACTGTTGAGCTTTTGGAGCACTTCACCCTCGTCCTTCACCCGGTCGTTGTGATCCGTATCCACGGCAATCTTGGCAACGTACTCCCGAGCATCTTTGCGAACCAGCATGGCGGTCGCCGTGGAACCCGTGCCCAGCTTGCGCAGAACCTCGTAACCGCCCGGCAGAATTTGACCCTGCTTGGCATCGGTAGGATCGCCGATAACCTCATTTCCCGGCGCGGTCAACTCTTCCTCAACCTGATCCAGATATTCCAGAAATTCAGCGGCGGTGTCCATGCGTTCACTGACATCGGGATCGGTGCTGTATTGGACCAGTTGGTCCAGCGACTCCGGCGCGCCGTTGAGAACCGAGCTGACGCGCAGCCCACGCTGCGCCCGCAGCTTTTCCGTCAGCGCCAGCGGGCTTTCAGCCGGAGCCTGGCCGGTAAAAAGCTGGTAGCAGATCGCACCAAGTGAAAAAATGTCATGATGCTCCCCAAGAGGATCCGCGTCAATGAAACTCTCCGGTGCCATGAACACTTTCGTGGAATCCTCGGCGAACTGTTCTACATGAACGGTGGCGGTGACTTCTTGTGTGACGATGGTGCCGCCGGCAATAGTCTGGCGGTAACCGAGTTGCCAGTTCATGATAATGGCGTGTGGACCAGCGCCCTCAGTGTGAGCCACGAGGATGGCGCGGGGATTCAGGTTGCGATGGACGACGCGCTTGCCGTGCGCGAAGTTGATGGTTTCCGCGATCTGCCGCATCAGATCGAGCCGCAGGTCATCCGTGATGCGATCCTTTCGCTCAAGGAGGTAATGATCAAGGCGCATGGCGTTGGGAATATATTTAAAGATGATCGCCGGGCCAAGCTCGTGATTGGTGAAATCCATGACACGAAGCACGCCGCGATGCTCCAGGGCCTGCAGGAGCCGGAATTCCCGCTCTGCAGCGCGCTGCACCATCTCCCGCTGCTTTAAATTTGTCTCCGCCTGCACCAAATAGATGCGAATGCGGCGAAAAGTATCCTTGATTGTAACGTGCTTTCCAAGGTAGTCCTGATAA
>JAJZDN010000187.1 GCA_021805985.1 Planctomycetota bacterium
GGCACCGATCCATTGGGTTTGTGGCACTGGTACGAACCCTGGACGTGGCCGATTTGGCATTCAACCCCGGCGAAAGTTGCGGTGGACACAGCCAAACACGTTCCTCCGGGCGGTGAGTTCTGTGAGGGTGTGGAAGCCTTGGGCAAACTGGCGCACGTCGGGGTTTTTGTCCATGCGCGCCTGCGTTATGACGAATATAATGGTATAAATCCGTTGACAGATCCGTTGTATGAGGCCCTTAGCAACATAAACAGTGGCCGTTCTTTGACCACCTTACCCCCAGCCGAACAAGAGGCGGTCCATGATTGGGTCAAGCGTGCGGGATATTGAGAGGGTAGTCTTACTGCGGTTGCGAGCGCTCGACATCTGCGGACCGCACAAAGGGGAATGGTAATGGGTTCAAGAAAGATGCTCCGCGTGGTAATGGTCGTGGCGGCTGTGACGCTGGCCTTTGTTGGTGGTTACCTGGTCGGATGTCGCCTGCAGCAGCGGGCAAGTTATCTGAACTCCATGGGATCTTTGCAGCACTCAGGGAACGCCACCATTCGAAAACTCCCGGCTGGGACCTACCGTATACCGATCGGGCAGGGGCACAAACCTGTGATGCTGGTGATTACCTCGGATTCCCGATCGGACGGCGTGAGAAAGATACTCTTGGCCGATACCGGGGTGTTTTTCGAATATAGGGTGTGGGGCCGCAGATACGGCGTACCGTCGGCAACACTGATCACCGGAAGAAAGAACCTGGCAAGTTGGGTTGACCTTGGGTTGAAGGGGCGATTTTCAATTGAATGTAGGCCGCGACTTGGGCCGCCGCTTTATCTGCTACATGGTAATTGGGTTTCGCTCGACAAATTGCGTTTTATTGGAAAAAGCACAAGATGCCGGTATAGAGGGCATATCTATTTTTTCGATAAATCCTCCGGCGAATGGGAACCGGTGCCAACCGGGAAGTTGTCCCATCCGTAGTTGAAGGACGGCAAAGAATCGGTGGAGCGAAATCGGGCCGGTGTAGTGACCCAACGAATTGCGGGACGACAGTTGTTATAATGGCGGAGGTCCTGCGGTTCGGAGAGATATTGCCCAACATTGTGGATTGCCTGAACCAGGCGGTTGATTCTCTGACTCCGTTTTCGACTTTGGTTCCTTCTAATACATCCGCAGTTAATTCCGGGCTTGGCCGGCCCCGCAAACTGTGGCCTTGGCGTGGGGGCTGATCAGACTGGCCGCGAACGCTCCTCTGTCACACGGCCAGCGTGTATTCCGGGCGATACAAAACCTCGGCAGCGGAAACCACCACAGACCCCAGAACTTCAACTGATTTGGAATGGGTCGCGAAAGCAGGCGCGGTGGTACAATTTGCTTAGCACGTTCGGGCGGCACTTTATTGGAATGCGAACGTGGTAGCATTGGACATTGCAAAATCCCAAAATGGCGAGTGAAGCTGGCGAAACCCTTGGTTCTTTGCCACCTCAACATACCTCCGCGTCCTCCTTGTAAATAACCGTAAATAAAAAGGACCAGGGAAGAGTGTTTTTGCGTACAAAGAGGTACAGGAGGTGGTGGAGGGAGCTCATCACAAAGCTGGCTATGAAAAAGTCATGCCAATAATTGGGAAAAAATAAAAGCGGATTTTGCTTTGCATTAATAGCCCGGAATCCTACAATGTGTGCGTTGAAAAAATCAGTTGTCCGGAAAGCGTCTTATGGTCGCGTTGAATGAAAAGTTTTCGCACGGCGGGGTTCCGGCTTCAGAATGGCGCGTGTCCCCGCATGAGATTGATGCTATTGATCTCACGACGAGGTCGGAGGAGATACGCGGAGGCTCCGTTGCAAATTTCGGAGGGGCGGGATTTCGCGGATTGTCTGACGCCTCGCCATTACGCCGCCGCTCCCCCGCCCCGGTCAATCGAAACGATCCGGAAACGCAACTGTATTACGTGCGGAATCGTACATATTCGCCGGGACTCGGCCGCTGGATTCAGCGCGATCCGATCGGCTACGAAGGTGGGATTAATTCGTATGAGTATGTTAAAGGGAACCCGGTTTTAAGGAAGGATCCATCGGGCCTGGAAAACTGCCGCGAGCGATTAGCTTCGTGCCAATCTACATGCGATTGGGCTTACCGGCAGGCGGGAAAAGCGGCAAATGAAGATTTACAGGCATGTTTAAAAAGAATGCGGTGCCAACCAAACCCCATGCCGGGGCAAGTCGTTATTGGTACCTCCACATGCTACGGTTATTATACCGCAATAATGAGCATCGCCGGCACAGAATACAAAACGTGCTTATTTGTTACTTGTAATGCGGAATATTTCTGGTGCGAAGCTCGCCCTTACATGAATCCGCCGCATGGACCTCATGATTGGCCAGGGCCAACTGCATTCTGACCAAACTATCCCATTAGTAGGAGTGTAAATCTGATAATTTGGAGCAAGTGATGCGACTGAGCAGCCCATAGCAATTACACGAGGAATGATTCGCAATGAAAAAAGAGGATGATTGGTCGAGCAAATTATCTCATAGGGACCGAAATTGGGTGACGCGCTGCCTGAGCGCGAACCCAGGATGGTGGCGCCTAGCGGGATGGATCACCATCTCATTTGCAATAATTGATTTGCTAATCATGGCTCGCGAAACAAGATTTCAGAAAGGTTCCGGGTTAGTAGAGCTGGTTGACGGAACGACGCTATTGATCATACTCGGTATGGCTTGCCTCCAAAGATCGCGCGCGGTACGGATTTTGCAAGCAATGGTGCCCCCATCCCAAGCTGCTGCCGGAAGTATTTCTGGGAAACCAAACAGTGCCACGGAGATAACCGAGGGAGGACACGGAGATGGCGTTGAGTGAAACAGTTAATTGCGCCGGCCCAGCCAGTTTTGGAGCCGGCGATTATTTGCGATTATTATGGGGGCGTGGCAATTTTTTCGGGCGGGGGTTAATTGTTATGTAACATGGCGATTTCCCGAGATATTGTCAAATGTTGTGGATTGCCGAAATCAGGCGGTTGATTTTGAGCGCCCGTTGGTGGGCCTACCCTGCCTCCGCATATGCCCGCCCAAAATTGTTTAGAAACTGAGGTGACCAGAAATGTTACATAAGATATCAGCTAACGGATCGCAGGGGGAAGGGGCGGCTGTCCGAGCCCGAACCGCTGCCGCTCAGATCGCTCGCGCCAAGATTGCGCCCATCGGAGTTGCGCTGCTGC
>JAJZDN010000075.1 GCA_021805985.1 Planctomycetota bacterium
TTCCCGAATTTGTCTGGGAATGATGACGTACGGCAGTAAAAAATGGCGGCAGTGGGTTTTGGAGGAAACCGAATCCCTCCCATTTATTCAGCGGGCCTGGGATGCCGGCATTAACTTTTTTGATACGGCCGATGTTTATTCCAACGGTGTGAGCGAAGAAATTCTCGGGCGGGCGGTACGGCAACTCGGCATGGCACGCGAACGCGTGGTTATTGCCACAAAACTTAACGGCCCGATGGGGGAATCGCCCAACGAGCGCGGACTTTCCCGTAAACATATCCGCCACGCAATTGATCATTCGCTTCGCCGGCTGAATATGGACTATGTTGATCTTTACCAGATTCATCGCTTTGATAAAGACACCCCAATCGAAGAAACCATTGACGGCCTGCATGATGTGGTTAAAGCCGGCAAAGCGTTGTATGTTGGTGCCTCATCGATGGATGCCTGGCAGTTTGCGGATTATCTGCACACCGCGCGGCGTCTGGGTAAAACCAGATTTGTCTCCATGCAGAACCATTACAATCTCATTTACCGTGAAGAAGAGCGGGAGATGATGCCCTTGTGCCGCCATGAGGGAATTGCGGTTATCCCATGGAGCCCGCTGGCCCGCGGCTTTCTGGCCGGCAATCGAAGTGCGGAGGAGAAAGGCAAAACGCTGCGGGCCAAAACCGACGAATTCGCGCACAAATTGTACTATCAGCAGGCGGATTTTAATGTCGTGGATCGCCTTACCGAAATAGCCGGCAAACGGGGTGTTTCCAACGCGCAAATTGCTTTGGCGTGGCTGCTGCATCAGCCCGGTGTAACATCACCGATTGTCGGCGCTTCCAAGGCGCAGCATCTTGAAGAAGCGATTGCGGCGGTTAACCTTAAGCTTTCCTCCGATGAACTCACCGCTCTCGCCGAGCCATATTGCCCGCATCCGGTATTGGGGCACGGCTGATCGCGGGGGAGTTTTTACAGTATTGGCAGTATTGTCAGTATTATCAGTATGTTCAGCGTTGTCAGTATTGGCAGTATCTACCGCGGGCGGGCGGGGCGTAGTGCGGTTCGTGGGCCATCGGTTTGGAATACCAAAGCCGAACGGAGTGTTGGGGTTCCTTGCCCGCTGTCACACTGATCCGTTATCTGTGATCAGCGGAAATTGCGCACGGCTCCGCATCACCAGTACTCTCAGTTAACAATGACACGCGTTTAGCGCTGTCACCCGCAAAAACTCTGAGACGCCGTCATACCCTCTCCGACGGGCCGCCGGCTCAATGACGCGCTTCTCATATCCCGTCAGTCGAAGATCGACATGGATCGTCCGATGTAGTTGGTCCATCGGTTGTGGCAAGCAGTCACCGCGCTCGATCAGCGCCGCGCTGGCCGCTAACAACGCTTCCCGGGTATTTTTCAGGCATTCCGCTGGAGTCCGACCATCGGCCATAACAAGCGGCATTTCCAATCCACTTCCCAGAAATATACCATCGGTTTCTTCAATGACAACATGGTAGTGCCGGGAGACCTTGCGAGCCGCAGCCAATACCGTTTTGGAAAACGGACGCCCGGCATCAGAGTTTTTCAATTTTTTTGACATATACTTATTTTACCTTTCCGCCATGCACGGGTACAGACATTACCTCAGGCACATCGGGCTTTTTTGAATATATGGTGGGAGCCGGAAACTCTTATCCGCACCCAACCCCTGCTTTTCAGAAGCCTGCGAACTTCTGAAAATCGCACCTCGCTTGCCATGCGAATATTTATAGTCACAGCTTCATTGCACGCAAAGAGCGTTTTTTGCAGTTTCCTTTCACTGATTCGCCCCTGGAAAACAAACACGTCATTCTAATTTCTAGCTCCTGCGTTCTGGCGCCTTTCCCTGGCGCCCTGTCCTCCGTCTACCTCTGCCGCCTCCTTGTGCATTTATCGATACCAAGAATTGGCCGTTTTCCTTGCCCTTGCGCAATTCTTCCGCCATGATATGTTGTATGACCGATCCGATAACACCAATCTCGCCGGTAAATGAAACTCAAGCAGCGGCGCGGATTATTTCGCCAGTGCCTACAAGCTGGAAAATCCGGCGGCTGCTATGGAGCATGGTGCAGGGCACACTGTACCGCTATTCGTTTCACACCTGGTCAAACTGGCGAGCCATGCTGCTGCGATTATTCGGTGCAAAGGTCGGCAATCGCTGCATTATCCGTCGCACCAGCCGGGTGTATTATCCGTGGTTGCTTGCGGTTGGGGAACTGGCGATCATTGGTGACAAGGCGGAAATATACAACCTCGGCGCGATCACAATTGGCGACCGGGCGATGGTCAGTCAGGAAGCGTACCTTTGTGCCGGCACGCATGATCACACGCAATGGGGGTTGCCGCTGGTCACCAAACCGATCTCCATCGGTAACGACGCGTGGATTTGTGCCCGCGCGTTTATCGGTCCGGGGGTAAAAGTGGGCGATGGCTCGGTGGTAGCCGCGTGCGCGGTGGTAACGAGGGATGTCGCACCATGGATGATCGTGGGGGGGAACCCCGCGCAGGTGATTAAAAAGCGGGAGATGGCGCGGCCAGCTAACGGATAGCCTGCTGCGGGCAACCCCCTGCCCCGAAAACTAAAACGCCCCTTCCACACATTTCACTGATGCACACAGAATATCGGCGATTATCCCAAATGATCCCTCTGGCGGTGCGGCTCAAACGCACAAAATAAAAATGAACCACTTTTTTGCAAAAAGGCCGGGAGGCAACGAAGCGATCACGGCTTAAGCACCAGTTACCAGATCCCAACCCACAACGCCAACACAAGCCCATAATCCCAAAAGTACCGCCCACACCGATAACACTGATGTTACTGCCAATACTGAAAATACTGCCCCTACTGATAATACTGAAAATACTGATAATACTGTTAACATTGTATTCCAACCGCTGGCCAAGCGCTATTACCGGCAGTAAAATAGTTGTTCATGTTTTTCGGAGTGGCAGAACCATTGTCCATTGAGTCCATAGAATCCAAAACCTCCAATGCTCCCACGGTACCGCAGAAGCGAGTCATCTGGCTGCAGAACAGTGCTGATCATTATTTCGTACAAATGCTTGATGCGCTCAACGCACAGGGTGATGTGGAATATTTTGGCGTGTTCCTTTGCCCGCCGCCCAGCGGCAACGTCCTGCACCAACTGCCGAAGATGTCGCCGCATGTATTTCTTGGCACATCTTCCGGCACCGGCAGCGCACCGGCGCACAAACGCCTGGGTGCTGCAGCACGGCAATACATCCAAAATCTGGATTTTTCCGCTGCCATAGTCGGTGGTTATGATTCCCGCTTTAAGCGGTGGGTACTGCGGCACTGCAAAAGCCGGGGCATTCCCACAGCTATGTTTGCCGACAGCAATATCCGGGCTGAACGGGGGCGATCACTGAATAAAAAACTCAAACGGTTTGCCAAGCGTATTTTTCTTCAGCGCATTATCCGGCAGGTCGACAGGGTGATCCCTTGCAATCGCTGCGGCGTGGCCTATTGGCGGTATTATGGTTGCCCGTCTGCCAAGATCACGCGCAGTACCTATTTTTGTGCAGTGGATATTCCGGCCGCCTTGGCCGTTAAGCGGGACGAACTATTTGCCCGTTATCAGTTGGATCCCAACTGCAAACTCATTTTTACCGCCGCCCGGCTGGTTCCAGCCAAGGCGCTGCACATGATGGTGGAAGCCTTCGCACAATCTGGCCTGGCGGAAAAAGGTTGGGTGTGGGCGGTGGCGGGCACCGGACCACTGCGGCAGGAACTGGAAAAGCTGGCCGCGGAACGGTCGCAGCATGCCGGTAGCATCCGGTTTTTAGGAGCGGTAGCGCCAGTCGATATTCCACCACTGATGGCCCGAAGTGAATTGTTCGTGCTGCCATCGGTATATGAGCCGCACGGAATCGTGGTAGCCGAAGCAATGGCGGTCGGCACACCGGTAATCGCAAGTACCGATTGCGGAGCGGCGCGCGATCTGGTAAGAAGTGGTAGAACCGGATGGCTGTTTAGGAGCGGCGACGCGGCCGCACTTCTGGGGGCGCTGCGTAGAGCCACTGGCGCGGCAGTAACCGCAGGGCGAATGCGGCTTCGCTGCAGTGCAGCGTTTGCCCGGTGGTACGGACGGTACGAACCGCTGGGGGTGATTTCAAAATTCGTCAATACCGTGGCAGGCAGGCGATCGGCGGCCAACTCGGATACCCGTTAAGGAGCGTTATGCGAATAGGCCATTTAATTCAGTCCGCGAGCCTTGCTGTGGGCGGACCTGCCATGTCAACTTTTGCAATGTGTAATGCGTTGACCCGCTCCGGCTGCGCCTGCTCGATCGCGTGCCAGCAGAGGGACGGCGAAGAGATGCCGGGGCTTGATTCAGGCGTGACTGTTTCTGTCGTTGATATCCGGCGCAACCCGCTGGCCAATTGGGCGGGAACAGAAGCGCTCTCCCGCTTTATCCAGGGCGTTGACGTGTTACACTTGCATGGCTTGTGGGACCCACTGCCGAACGTGGCCGCACGGCTTGCACGGAGGCAGGGAAAGCCCTATGTCGTGTCACTGCATGGAATGCTATTGGAGCGAAGTATAGCGTTCCACCGCCTGAGAAAGCAGTTGTTTCTCGCCGCCCTGGGAAATCGTATTTTGCGGGGAGCGGCGGCCCTTCATTTTACCACACAGGCGGAACTTGACCAGGCGGAACCGCTATTGCCGCCCGGACCAGAAAGGCTGGTTATCCCACTGACAATTGAAAGTGGTTTTCTGGATACCCCGCCGGACGCTGATCGATGGCGGCAATATTTTCCGGAACTTCCGGATACTTGGCCGCGGTTGCTATTCCTCTCCCGGATCCACCCGGTCAAGAATCTTCCCTCGCTCATTGCCGCGCTGCCGCCGCTAAGCCGAGAATTCCCTGGCCTGCACCTGGTTGTGGCTGGGGGCGGCGATCCCGGGTATGTTGGGAAGGTTCGCACGCTCGCGGAATCGTCCGTGGAAGCAAATCGCATCATTTTTCTTGGGCCTGTAAGCGGAGAGGCGAAAGCTGCGCTGGTCTGCTCGGCGACGGTCATGACGATTCCGAGCTTTCATGAGAATTTCGGCATGGCAATCGCTGAGGGGCTGGCATCCTCGGTTCCCACACTGGTCACTCCAGGTCTCGGCATAGGTGCGGAAATCATGGCTTGCGGAGCCGGAATTCCGTGCGGTGAAAGCGCGCCGTCGATTACCGCTTCCCTGGGAACTGCTCTGCGCGACCCTCTTCGCCTCCGCCTTGCAGGGGAAAACGGGCGGCGCTGGGCAATACACACACTTTCGGCGGGGGCCGTTTCCAGACAGCTACTCCGCCTTTATGGGGTGCCAGGCGCGTGGTAACTGGGCCGCCAATTTTGCGCAGGTCGCGGTTAGTGGCCAATTCTAAATGACAGATCCGGGCGCGGCCCGGCCAATACCCACAGACCGGTCTTATTCCGAACGTTCAGCTTTCGTCTGCTTGGTAGGAGGGTGATTGACCGTGTCCCCGGTGGAACAGTGAGGCGATATAGTACGCGACCGTCCGTATCCCGACGTGCCGCAACCAAAACATTACTATTCCAGTTCAATAACTTGCTTGCCGTTGGCGCTCCCGGCCGTGTTCCGAGCTTTTGCTTGACCGTCGCGAGGCAGCGGTTTAGCCGGCGGTCGTCGCGCGGACCCGCCGCGGGTTGGCCGTTTAGTTGTCGCGGGTTCCAATAAAGAAATCGATTTACACCGCGGAGTACCAGTTGATAGATCAGCTCCTTATAATAGCCCGCAGTCTTGGCGTAGCTCGGATAGGCCACCCACGGGACGATAGGCAGATTGCTGGAATGCTGCACCCCTTGCAGGTACATCATTTCGTAGCGAAGCACAGCGAAGGCGCTGTTCCCGTACGGCCGCCCGTCCTTGTCGGTGTACGCCAAGCCCCCTATTTTCCCGTAGAATGCCGGGCTCTGGCAGTTTCCGAAGACGCTCGAAAGCGCTTGGTAGTGGTCATTTGGATCGGGTACGATGTAGGGTTCCGCCATGTCAGCGCCGCCGAAGTTGCTCCCGCTGACGGTAGGAAATGAAGCGCGGGCGGGATCAAAGAGCGCCGTGTTCAGGGCGTCCGCGACACGCCTTCCCATCATCAAGTTCCATGCACGGCGATTTGGCCCCGCAAAAAACACCGAGGAGAGGTAAGGGAATCCCAGTTGTTTCTCAAGTGCTTTGCTGCGGGGGTCTCGCTCGATGGCCTTCATGTCACTCAGTGTGATCTGCCAGGATGTGAGTCCGGCCTCGTAGTCCAGCACGAGGTAATTCATCCTCCCGCCAGCCGCCTTAAACCTGCGGAAAAAAAGGGCCATCCGTTTGGCAATTTCCTTTGCCCCGGCAGAAAGCCACGGACTGGGATAAGAGGTGGGTCGCCCGTCCGGGGCGCGGCACGTGTCCAACGAGTCGGCGAGCAACTGCGGCGCTGCATTCCAAAGGAAAAGAGCTGCCCGGCCGTTTGGAAGTGCTCGCGAGGCCAGGGCTGCGGTTCCCGGAGTCGAGTAGTCCCTGTTTCGGGCCCACACCATCGGCACTAAGTTTTTCAGCGCGCTGGCCGGTGGCGACCAGCACCAGGCGAAGATGCTGTCGGATGGGCCCGCGCTCGGCAAAAGCGGCGATGCGGCCGCCGGTGGACCCTTGTCGGCATCGCTGGCAGTCCGCTTCTGCTCCTGTTTTGCGCACCCGGCTAATCCGATAATAACGCAGGCCGCTGCAGAGGCCCATGCGAGCGGGGTGGCACGGCCAAGCTTGCACACGCGGCCGTTCGTAGGGGTTTTCATCTTGAATGCTCCGAAAGAGGCTGGACCCAGCGAGGAGAATTTCCCTGCATCCAGCCGACAACAACTGTGTATTATCGTTGCCCGCGAAATATGTTACAATAGCACCTCGGTGGCGGGGACGCATCGCTGCACGTCGTTGGGCTGTAGCCTTTGACGAGCAGGGTCGCCAGCCATTCGTCGGTCTCGGATTGAGGTGGAAATGGCAATTTTTTCGTTGAATCGCGGCGACGGGCTCTCCCGCAATGCGGCGCAGAATGTGTTCGACTACCTACGACCTTTCCTCCACCTGTTAATTACTCCAGCGGGGATCGTGACCCTCATTGCTGCCCTAGTAATTGCCGCATACGGCCTACAGGGTCGCAGGGGTAAGGAACTGCTGCTGGGCGTCGCAATGCTCACGGGAATGGTCGGCTACTTCATCTCTCCTTATTGGAACAACACGCTTATCCCACCGCTTCAGGCGTTTCGCTCGATGTGCAAGCCGACCTTCGTGGCGGCCATCGTAGTGTTGGCAATCCGATACCTGACTTCACAGGGGACTCTACGACACAGGCCGGTACGCACCGCCGCGATGGCGTACATCTTCCTGGTGTTAGCTTTCTGTCTGCGCGATATGTTTGCCGCCCCCGAACGTGCACTTGGCGGTTTTGTGGTGGTACTCTTGCTGTTTTTCGGCGTGCTTGAGTTTATCAGGGGGGCGGTGTCCACTGGCGAGGACCTTGTCGCGATCCTTTCGGCAGCAGTGACAGGCGGCCTCGCCTTCTACGCTCTCTCCTCGGTGCAACTTATCTTTGGAATCCAGGGGAGGATTGTCTTCAGCGGGCGGTTCTGCGGATTGAGTTCCAATCCGCAGAATGCAGCAGAGATGACGGCTTCGCTGATTGTGATGGCGAATTACCTGGCCATCTCCGGATTTTCTTCCCGGTGGCAGAAACTGATTGGCGCTGCTGGCCTCGTGGTTATGTTGCCATTCCTTTTCTGGACCGGCTCTCGCACCGGGCTGGGCATGGCGGCGGTTGGACTGGTCGTACTAAACGGTGTGAGGGTGCGAAGGTGGGTCGTATTCGGGGCGGCGGTTGTGCTAGCCAGAATCTTCTACTCTCACTTCTTCGGCAGTTCGAGTTTATTGACCAGCCATGTGTTTTCCCTGCAGAACGACAGGATCATTCCTTGGACACGGGGCTGGGAACTTTTTGTGAGCCACCCCTTATTCGGGGTGGGGGGAGCCGAGTTTCTCCTTGAGAACTCATTTCTCTCGGTGGCAATGAACTTGGGAATAGTTGGAGTCGGAATCCTCGCCGTTCTGGCATACAGCCAGGCGGAAGACATTGTCTTCGTCCTCAAGAATAAGGGGAGGTTGGCCCCCGAACCCAGAAAGATTTGTGATTTTGTTCTGGCTCTGTCTATGGCGTTTATCTCGGGGATGTTCTTTGATGCCTACCTCCTCGCGGTTGCAACCAGCGAGGCGCTGATTGCTGCAATGGTACTTGCTTTGACCTCGGTCGCGTGTGACTTGGTGGCGGCGGGCGTGGCCGCAGTGCCCACGGGCGAAGAAATCGAGCGGTCTCTTATCGGCCAGACGTGAGGCCTGCTGGTTTGTGCGCCAGTGTGGTGCGAGCGTTGTCCCCTCTACGGATCGCCGCCGAGCTTGTCCGTTGTTGCCGGTCGTAAATGCCGAAACCCATCGCATTGCTTGGTCCTTGAAACCGCCAACTTATCTTGGTGCCAGTACGCTGGCATCGCTGGGCGTGGAAAGCGGCCGCGTGGAGATCAGCGCATGGAGACTTCATCGTGCCCCCCACCTCCTGAGGTCCGACGTAGCATGGCGAGGGCCGCAACAGCGTAACGTTTTGCCTGTTCAAACTCTGGCCGACAAAGAATGCGGCCAGCCGGTGGGTACGCCAATGCCGTGACCGCCGCTGCCGTTCCCCACCAAAGCAAGTAGTGCTGTATGACCTCCGGCCAAAGGATGGAGATTGCACAGACTGTCGCGACGGTTACTAACCCAGCGGCAAGCGGTCCTGCGTAAATTCCCATTATTTCCCGCCACGTTATGCCATCTTCGGCACCGAGCCTGATGGTTATGGGGCTGGTGGCGAGTACGAATAGAAACCACGCGACCGCTACGCCGATTCCGCCGCCCCACCAGGCCCCGGAAAAAACTGTGGCCAGGAAAAGCGGGGTCTGAATTGCAGTCCAGCGGAACAGCACGGAGAACCGGCCCTGTGACTGCATCGCAGTGGCCGCTGGGCTACTGGGAATGCTAATGGCGGCGGCAGCAGCCATGATCTGAAGCATGGGGACCGCTGGAAGCCATTTGGTGCCGTAAACGATGGCAACCAGTGGTTTTGCAACTATGATCAGGAGGAGGCATGCTGGAGTGCTGATGAATGCCAGCATGCGCAGCGCCTTGATTAGTGCCGCAGCGTGGCGAGCGGAGTCGTCCTGCATTTTTGCCAGTGCGGGCAAGAGCACGCCGCCAAGGTTTTGTGACAGCAGCAACGCCATCTGGGCCGAGAGATTCAGCGCAAAGAAGAACTGTCCCACCGCGGCCTTGGGATAAAGCAGGCCCAGCGCCAGGTAGCCCGCCTGATACATCACTGAGTTCAGGAAGCCCGTCGCGATCATCAGGCCGCTGTCCCCGATTAGTAATCTCCACCGACGGAATTGCGGGTCGAGGTTTACGCGCGGCCTCGCCAGCCTCCAGAGCCAGAAGCACCGGATGCCGGTTGCGATAGGCAATGGAAGCAGGAAGCTGTATGCGCCGAACCCACGCCAGGCAAAAAGCACGCTCATAACCGTAGCCGCGGAATTGCAAGCAATACCGACGATCGCAATGGCTTTGAATCGCATGTCAATCATCAAGCGGGCTGTGGGAAGGACCATCCAGGCGCTAAGCGGCGCGGCGGCCGCACTAACAAGGATAAGGCCGATCAGGGAGTGGCTGTGAAACACGGCGGCTGCAATTGGGCTAGCGAGGGCGAGGATGGCGGCGGTGGCACTTCCCATGCCCAATTCAAGCCAAAACGCGGGGTTAGCCCAACGGCGGAAGTGCTTGTGTCGCTGTATCAGAATTTGCTGGATTCCCGTCTGGCGGATCACGCTTGCGAATGAAACGGCGATGATCGATAATGCGACAAGCCCAAAATCGCGCGGAAGCAACAGTCGCGCAAGGATAATCTGCCCCAGCATTCCCACGGCCTTTGAGCCGAGCGTCTGGACGATGGTCCATAGAAAGCCGCTCGCCGCTTGAGCGGTAAGCGATTTTGCAGCCCGGTGACCCCCGGTGGCTTCCGTCAAGCTTTTCTTCGGATGTTTTGGCAATCAATCAGTCCTCGGTAAAGGGCTGGAAAAGAACCGCCCAAAATGTAATCCTGCCGTGTATGATCCACAGACAGCTGTCCTGAGGAATATAGCGTGCAAGCGGCGTTTTTCAACCGCGCGGCTGCCGTGGTGCCTGATCGGTGCCCTAGATAGCTAAGCCAATATAACGAGGCGGCTTTCGAAGCTGTCCCTTGGGTGTTGCTTGCGGCTTGACTCGAAGGTTCGTCAAAAATTGCGGACACTGGTCGGCCGGGATGGACTTGATGGCCAAACTCCGTCTCGCCGTGCGGCATGTTTGCATTCGCGGTCGCTTGTGAGAGGATTGCGGATTACCAGTCTGGAAGATCATGGTGCCGGCGTTCTTCGCCGCTGGTAAGGTGCCAGTGTACCCTTGGGGATTTCCGGCATGCAGCCGCTATCCCGGCCTGCCAGACCGTGCCGGCCCCTGATGCCGCCGTTTCGGTGCTGCCGTCTTGAGCCCTATGAAAATTGCTGAGATTTAACGCCATTCTACGCACACCGCTTATGTTCTGCGCTCCACGACCCCTGCGCAATCGACTCTGGTTGTTCCGAAAGGTCACCTTCAACCGCCAGCACTGATTACTAGCCACACTCCAGAGGCTCGGAGGTAACTGGGGCCGCCGGGGCCACATCGCCATCCGAAAGGCTGCCGATTTAATGACGCCTGAGGCTATTGTCGTCACATCCACCGCAGGTAATCGCACACCGGTGGCACGTGGGTCGGCAATATCCTGAAAAACAATGGCAATACACCATGCCTTGGGCATCACTGTCAGGACTCTTGCAAGAAAAGCCAAGAATGGTCCAATCGCGTGCCCACGCGTTTCGGATGAGCCTAATGCCACAAAGGCGCCACCCGAAAAAGCACCTAAATGCGAATATTATTCCAGCAATCTTGTCGATATGTTTTGATCCGATTTCGCCTTGGAGTCGCGGGGAAACCATAGGTTTGGTTAGAATAGATTGTGGTCTCGGGGCGAATGGTGTAGTGTTACTTGGACCCGTTTGCGGGCGGGCGGCGGCAAGCGAGCCTTCTGCCGGAGCTACAGGGGTGTGCTGATGAAATTTGGTCGGATGGTCAGAAGAACTTGGAACCTGTGGAAAACCAGGAGATTTTACGCCACCGTACCAGGGTTTCTGCTGGTATTCTGGGACAAGGTTTTAAGCGCCAAGCCGCTTTGGCCACTCCCTGGAAGGGGATGGGTCTATCACCTAAGACTCGCCGGCGATTCGCGTCCGTTTTCGCTGCGGTGCGGAACGAGTGACCTCATTGTCTTGTTGGAACTGCTGGCCAACGGGGAATACGCCCCGGCTATTGAACGACTGTCGGGAGACTGCAGGACGGTGGTCGATCTCGGTGCCAACGCCGGATTTTCCCTCCGACTCTGGGCCAAATCTTTTCCCGAGTGCCTGATATACGCTGCGGAGCTTGACGCCGAGAATGCGGTGGCCTGTCGCAAGAACCTGGAACTTGCAGGGATTTCCTCGCGCGTCGCGCTGGCGGAGGTGTGCTTGGTCGGAAAAAAAAGGCCCGTCTTCATTGATCGTTCGGGCGGCAACTGCGGCCTGAGGGCCACCGACGCTGCTGTTGGTGGCCGTGCGATTACCGGAACAACCATGGAGGAATTCTTGGAGTCCAGCGGAGTTCCGGAGGAGATCGACCTACTTAAGTGCGATATTGAAGGCGGCGAGAGCGAAATTTTTAAGAACTGCTCGGGCTGGATAAACCGGTGCCGCGTAATCGTTGTCGAGACTCACGCACCCTACAGCGCTGATGAACTGCTTCGGGACATAGATAGTGCGGGAGGGATAATTTGCAAGTTCAAGCGGTATGGCAAGAGCATCGAGCAGTACCAGTTGGTTATGGTGGAGCTTGGTGGACGATCTGGGCGTGGCCTGGGGGGTGCTGCTCCGTTGGCGGGGACGGGTTCTGCTCACGAACCCAGCGGAGGCGGTGGTGACCATTCGCTTCCCAAGTCACCCGGGGCCGCGCCCGCACTGTAGGCGCCAGCCCCTTGGCGATGTGGTACCTTGGCCTCCCGGGAAAGGCAGGAGCGTAGCCCTATCGCGAAGGCAAATCGTATACCGGTAGCGGATTTATCCCCGCGACACCGTCCAGACCGATTGCTTTTATTATTCCCCTCCAATTACGCAGGAACGGGGCGGGCTGCCGGATTGAGTGATCCGAGCGATCAGACCTTTTCCCATGTATCCGGGACGGGTGTCCTCCCGCCGATGTCGGCATTCACCCATTGACCGGGGGCGACGACAATTTTCTGTGCGTTGGCGTTGAGCCATGCCCCCCACCAACTGAATGAGCTGTTGGCTATAATATTGTGCGTGCACCGGCTCATTAGGAACATTTCCTCGTAGTCCTTACATCCCTCAATAAAGACCGTGCGATCAAACTTCAGGTGGGCTTTGGCCCACTCGATCTCATCACTGAACACGAAAAGGCATACATCCGGAGCCCTGGATACCAAGAGCCGCAGAGCCCTGCCGTAATAATCCAGCCCACAGACATTCAATCTTTTGCATGCAGAGCTGTGGACGTAGTCGCCCCTGCGAATGTGGAGGCTGGCCGAGGGCTGTTGCGCCACTGCTTTCGCGTAGGCCCTTGCAGTTGCTGATAAGGGGGCACGGAGTGTAAAATCTCGCTGGATGGTTTCCCGGAAGGCGGAAAAATATTTTTCGTTTTGCCAGAACCCCACCAGGAAAATCGGGGGGTGGCTGGCAAGGACGGTGCTGTCAAACGCGAATTGCTCACTCTCCCTGCGCAGGTGGTCCGGGTCTGCGGCTATTGCGTCCGGAATTTTGACTTTGGAGCCTTTCGCAGCCATGCCGCTGATCATGGCAACAACTCCCGGAGGAAGCTGACGTGCAATATTTCCCATCACGCGTCCGGCGGCCCGGAATAGGGGCAACTTGGTGACGAAGGGGCCGGGTGTTGGAAGCGCGCTGGCTGCGATGTTGAATACATCCAACGCGTACTGCCTAGTACTGTAGCTGCGGTAGACGCTGATATCCAAATACAGCGGTGCGTGGTGCAGCAGGCTCAAGGCCCGTCCCAGCGAGTACTGGAACATCTGGTTCCCCAAGCCACCGTCGAGCCGGGTAATGATCTTCGGTTCTTCCATCACCTTTTCCGATCCCTTGGCGAGCCACGCCAACATTGGCCTCTTTGAGGATAGAGTATAGGCACCCGCAGTGAACAATCAAGGCGGAAGGAATTTCAGGGTATTCGCGAGAATTACAAACGGCCCGCCCATTGATTGGCCCTAAGCGGGTCCGTGCAGGACCCAATCCCATGATTTCAACTCCCCTGTGGATTGCCCAAGCCTTTTTGCTATGCCAGCGGTCCAGGAGGCAGCAAAATTTGTGGGAGATAGAAATTCGCGGAGCCGCGCTGCTCTCGGGCTCTGCACAAATCCGGAACTTCGCTCGAGAGCCTCTGCGATGTCACATGCGAGCACTTCCGAGTTGCCGACAGCGGTCAGCGTCCCAAGTCCAAATTCTGGGACCATAAAATCCGACCAGCCAAACCGGCTCGCCAGAACCGGGCGGCCAATCACGGCTGCTTTGTTGACGATTCCCGATGGTGCACAGTGCGAGGTCAAGTACGTTGCTGCAACCACATCCGAGGCGCAGATTGCCCAGTTAAGTTCCTCGTCGCTGAGATACCGGTTCAGCAGAATGATCCTTCCGCGCCGGGAAAGGCTGCCGAGGCCATCCCTCAGAATTTCCATGATCTCAGGCTCGATCTCGCCAGCAAGCAATAGCCGGTCATCAGATTTCAGGTCGGCCTGCGCGAATGCCCGAAAGAGGCGGTCTACACCTTTTCGGTGGTCGAGCCTGCCGGCGCACCCAAGTATCCGGCCTCTTTTGGGCAGACCGAGTCGCTGTCGAGCCTCGGCCCTCACGATTGGCACAACATCATCCAATGGTTCAGGGACCAGGCGGATTTTTCCGGCAAGTGCGCTACGCCGGGCGTTTATATTTTCGAATGCCACCGAGTCGATTAGTAAAAGCTGGGAATGGCCCAGCGGAAGGGAAATAGCCACTTCCTTGGCCCAAAACCGCGCCTTCTCGCTCGCGGTTTTTGCGGGGTAACCAAAGTTGGCGCGAATCAGCGCGAATTGCGTGTGCGTCTCGTTTAGCGCTCGCCACCGACCGAGCAGACTATACACCCCGAGCAGGGGCAGTAGTGCGTCTCCGGCTGGGGCCAATACGTCATCCGGCTTGTGCCGCGTTACGGCCGCCTGAAACTCTTTGACGCTGGCAGTGCGATAGCTTGCAGATTCCCCCGGCTCTTGCACGGATGGGTCAATTTCAAACATGGCTGAAATTGGTGCCAGGTGCATGCGGAACTCTTTGGAGCTGCGACCTTTTGCTGTGACCGCGAGGACGACTGTTGCCCCCATTCCGACGATAGCCGGAACCAGTAGTTTGACGAACACGAAGTGGTGTCCCTCGTGGGAAGGGCAATAAATTAAGACTCGCAAATGGATTCTCCGTTGGCTCGCTCCTGATTATCCGCAAAGTTCGACCGCCTGCAAGGGGCCTCGCCCATTCCTAACAAATACGCCGTCGGCGTAGAGGGGGCGCCCACTTCCGGCGTCGAGGGTCTGCTCCAAGTTTCCCTGAAACGAGAAGCCCCATCCGGTGAGCATGCGGTAGATGTCATCAAAAAGTGGTTGGCCATCATAAAGCGTCTCAAAACTAGTTTCGACGATGATCATGGCAGCTTTCCTCGCCGTATCCTTTCCACCCAGAAGAACCTGATCTTCAAATCCCTGAACGTCTATCTTTAGCAAGATGGGGTCGGCCAACTCCAGCTTTGCCGTGATGCTGTCAAGCGTTTCCACTTGCACGTTAACCTTCTCAATCCCCGCCGTCCAGGGATAGATTTCCTTGTGCAATACCGCCATTTGTCGGAACGAGGAAGAGGGGGCGAAGGATGACCGGTTGAACTGCAACTCGCCGCGCGCGGCCCCTATCGCCACGTTGAATGCGCGGAACTCTCCCACCCCGGACATATTCCTCCTCAGGGTTTGAAAACAGTCCGGGAGCGGCTCGAAGGAATAGATCGCCGCGCGAGGGAAGATTGCGTTTGCCGCCACAGCGAATTGGCCCGTGTTGGCCCCGACGTCCAAGATCGTGCGAAAGTCAACTGCCTTCAGCCATTTGTGGTTGAGCAGTTGATAGCATTCGCGGGGGAGCCTCCGCTTGCGCAGTCCCATCAGCGCTGGATCATTAAGGTGCCGGGCAAACGACGAAACGCGCAGACCGATCCTTCCGAGTTGGCCCGCCGCCCACGATGAAAACGCCATGTAGTCCTCCTTCCCCCCAGTCGAGGGCGCAAACAGTACACCAGAATGCCAAGAAGCAGACGGCCTTGGGTATTATCGGCACGGACGGGCGATCTTTGCAAGAAGCAACCGCAAGCAGAACTGCGAATCCAGCCGTCGGAACGGCCACGTGTCTAGCCCTCGCCCCGTAGGGTCGGCCCCGGTTGCCCCTGAGCGCTACCGCGAGGCAGTGCCCACCCTAGGAATTGTTTCGATGCTGCGAGCAACTCGTGGGCTTCATCGCCGCACAGGAGCCAAGCGAGCCAAGGCAACAATGCCGTACACACCATCGCCGACGCCAATACCCCCAAAGCTCGCCCGTTCAGTAGGGATGGCCAAAAAAACATTGCTGTCGCGCACGACGCATACGCCGCCGAACAGGTAAGAAATGGTCCGCTATATATCCCAATAATCCTTGCCCAATTTCCTCGCTGCCCGCTGGCCACCCGGAGTGCTACCGGTCCGGATATGGCAGCAAAGGTCAGATTTGCCAACGCCACGCCGAGTGCGCCGGCAGTCCAGGATCCAAGGAGCACGGCCACCAAGAAGACCGCCGCCTGCAGGGCCGTCCAACGGAAAAGGACCACAAACTTTCCTTGGGCCTGCAGTGAGGTGGCGACCTGGCTGCCAGGCAGGTAGAACGCTGTGGCGATTGCCATGATGCTTAGGAGCGTGACTGCGGGGAGCCATTTGTCCCCGTAGATGAGAGCGACGAGCGGTTTCGCGATGGCGGCCAGGAAGAGGCACAGGGGGACTCCAACGAGGGTGAGCATTCTCGAGTCGCGTAAGAGGGCGGTGAATTGGCGGGGCGGGTCGCCTTGGACCTTCGAAAGCGATGCGAGCAGGGCGTTTCCCATGTTCTGCGCCAGGAGCTGCCCGACTTGCGAGGAAAGGTTTGAGGCGAAAAATAGCTGGCCTACTACGGCCTTAGAATACATCAGCCCGAGGGCCAAGCTTCCGGCCTGCATCATGACGGACGTTATGAACCCTGTCGCCAGCATGTAGCCGCTGTCGCCTGCAAGGAATTTCCAGCGGCGGAACTGAGGCTTCGCGCCGACGCGCGGCTTTGCCAACTGCCAAAGCCAGAACGCCCGTATTCCTCCCGCGATAGGTAAGGGGACCACGAAGCTGTACGCTCCAAATCCCTTCCAGGCCAGAAAAATACTAATCACCATCGCGATTAGGTTGTAGGTGATGTTTACCAGGGCGATGGCCTTGAAACGCATGTCGATCATCAGCCGTGCGGTGGGGATGACGAACCAAGGGCTCAGCGGCGCGGCAGCCGCGATAACCAAAATCAGGCCGATTAGCGCCCTGCTGTGGAAAACAACTGCGGCCACGGGGCTTGCGACGGCGAGAATAATTGCGGTGGCAATTCCGACGGTTAATTCAAACCAGAAGGCGGGGTTAACCCAGCGGCGAAATTGTTGGTGGCGCTGAATTAGAATTTGCTGGATTCCGGTCTGGCGAATGACGCCAGCGAAGGCCACAGCGGTGTACGCTAACGCGATCAGGCCGAAATCACGGGGAAGCAATAGCCGGGCGAGCGCGATCTGTGTGCCGAAGCTGAATAGCTTCGACCCCACCGTCTGGCCGACCAACCAGAGGAAGCCGCTCGCGGTCTGATGCGTGAGCGTGCTGTTGAGCGGTTTGTCTGAGTTGGGCCCTGCGGCTGTGTCTGAGTCGTCCATCAAACCGTATATCATCCGCTCACTGGGGTGCTATGGCAAGGATACCGGCTATTTATTCTGTGTGCGTGGAACTTGCCGCGGTAGCGCCTGAGAGGTAACATCCGAATAGCAGAATGTTTTCAGAAAACGGTGCTTATCTGGCTACGCAAGAAAAAAATAACAATATTCGTATTGCTTGGATCATCGCCGGCGACGAAATTGCGGGTGTGGCTCAGGCCGTGAGGGGCTTGACTACAGCGGTTCGGGATATGGGGATCACGCCGGTTATTGTGTCGCTGCGCTCGGGGCGATTTTCGGAATATCTACGGGAACTGGGGTTCGACGTGTGGGTTTTGGATGTTGCATCGCTCCCGGTGCTCCGTGGCGGATTGCTCAGTAAATTACGGTTGCAGCTCAAGGTTCGCCAAGCCACAACGGTTGCCAGACCAAAGCTGGTTGAGTGCTTACGTACATTGGATGTGCGGGCGCTTCAGGTGTTGTGGCCAAATTTAATGCCATTAGCGGCGACGGCCGCGCGTGAGATCGCAGTGGCCTGCTTTTGGGAAATGTCCAATGCGATGGGGAGCTACCCACTCGGTGCGAACCGCTGGCTGATCCAGCGCGCGATAAAGCAGTGGAATGTCACCGTCTTTGCCAACAGCCGTTATACAGCCGCGACACTGGGGGGCTTCCCGGTCGAACCGATTTTGCTCTACCTTGGTGCTGACGAAATAAGGTTTCAACCCGGGCGGAAAGACTCGCTTTCTCGAAGCGAACTCAAGATACCGGAAAACGCAACCGTGCTGGGAATAGTCGCTCGCTTGGAATCGTTAAAAGGCCAGGCTGTTGTTCTGGAGGCTATGGCTCAACTGCCGGAGGCCTACCACAACGCACACTTGTTATTGCTTGGCGGACCGGTGGAGGGTGAATTCGGTGATGAACTGCGGGCGCTTGCGCAGCGGCTGGGTGTCGCTGATCGCCTGCATTTAATTGGTAACGTGCCGGACCCGGAACGCTATTATGGTGCCATCGATGTCGCCATCAATGCATACCTCGGTGCGGAATCTTTTGGATTATCCGTCGTGGAAGCCATGATGATGGGCAAGCCGGTTCTGGTGCACGCGCTGGGTGGGCCGGCGGAAACGGTAATCGATGGTGTGACTGGTTGGCACGTTCACGAGCCGACGGTGGCGGGATTTCGAGCCGGGCTGATTCGGGCCTTGGGTGATCGGAAAAAATGGCCGGCGATGGGGGCGGCGGGGCGGCAACGGTCGCTTGAACATTTCAGTTTATCCCGGCAGGCAAAGCAGTATGTGGAGATTGTGCGAAAGCGACTTGGAAGTTAGGCCAGGGCAGGCGGTGAAAAAGCCGCCGCAGCAGGGGGGGGCGGGGGGTTCAGTATTAATCAGTATTGGGCATTGAGCATTTAGCATTGAGCATTTGGCGTGGGGCACTGAGTATTTAGCATTTAGCATTTGGCATGGGGCACTGAGTATTTAGCATTTGGCATTTAGCATGGGGCAATTTACGCGGGCTCCAGCCGGGTCGCATCAGATTCCATCCCTGCGCCAGGACAGGCCTCGAGGCTCTGTATCCCAGATTCCAGGTTCCAGGTTCTGCATTCCAGATTCCATCCCGGCCTTCCGGGAATCGCGCGGAACGCCTGCGTTGCCCGGTGCGACCAACCGAAATGCCCAATGCCAAATGCTATGTGCTAAACACTAATGCTAAATGCTAAC
>JAJZDN010000076.1 GCA_021805985.1 Planctomycetota bacterium
GATACCAAAACGCCGGCGGAAGCAGGCTTACAATTTCGCGCCGCCGAGTTACCCGCACCCCTGCTGCGCCTGGCTCCGACAGGCCGCTCCGCAGGGGTGGTGGTAACGTCGGAAATGGTATCAGGAGATAGCAGAGGTAAAGGGAGGATATCTCAAGGCTCAATGATCTGGGATATTGAATGAAATTCTGGCCGCGTGATACCGACGAATGCACCGACCTTCATTTTGCAGGGCTACAGAAAACCGACCAATAAAAAAAGGTGTCGGGCGTCCGGACCTCGCCCATAAGGGCTGCCACCTTCAAGAGACGACCTGAAGTACTCCCGCGCCTGCCTGCTATTAAATAACGCGCTCATTCGTACCGTTGGGCAACAACAGTTGTGCTATATCGCGAGCAAATCGCGATTGTTGGGGGGTAATAGTGCTCGCCGGCCCGGCTGATAAATCGCGAACCGCCGGGGAGTTGGCCGCCGGCGGTGGCGTGGTATAATAGTCACGCAGCTTAGGGAAGCGATGACAGACATTAATTGGCACAATATTAGAACACATGGCGGAAGCCAGAGTAAGGGATTCGAGGAGTTGTGCGCCCAGTTGGCGCGTGCGGAAGCATCCCGGGCCGGATCTGAGTTTGTCCGAAACGGAGCGCCCGATGCAGGCGTGGAATGCTATGCGGTGCTGGAAAACGGGGAGGAATGGGGATGGCAGGCGAAGTATTTCAACACGATAGGGGATTCCCAATGGAAACAAATCGATGAATCCGCTCGGAGGGCAATCGCGACATATCCAAATCTCGTAAAATATTACGTCTGCGTGCCGCTGAATCTCCCCGACGCACGGCGCGCCAATGCTAAGTCCGCCCGCGACAGATGGAGCGCACACACGAAAAAATGGGCGAAGGCTGCAAGCAAAAATGGGAAATATCTGGAGTTCGTCTTTTGGGGCGACTCCGAACTTACTGCTTTGCTATCAGAACCCAGAAACGCTGGTCGGAGATATTTTTGGTTTACGGACCTAGCACTAACCGCTGACTGGTTCGGACGTCGGCTGATCGAGGCAATAGAGGCCGCTGGCCCGCGCTATACCCCCGAGCTAAATGTCGACCTGCCCATCGCGGCCGATTTCGACGCATTCGGCCGTACAGCAAAATATTTTGATCGCATAAAAGTGCACGCCCGCGGGATCCGCCGGGACCGGAAGTTCCTGCAATACCCCATCCAGGAAAACTCCCCAGCCGACCAAGCGGAAAAGGTTTTGATCGCCGAGGTACTTCAGCACACCGACACGGTGCTCTGGCAGTTGGAACAGATAAAGCCGACGCCATGCGGCAAGCTTCCCTTTAACAGTATCTCTGATGCGGCCCAAAGCGCCGTCACAGCCGCCGCGCAGCTCGAGGGTTTGTTGCGGGAACGACAAAATGCACAGCGGTCCGCGCCTGCGATCGTCGGTACCCCCAGTGCACAGCGACCCGGCACGATGAATTCACAGGGGGAAATCCTCTCCGACCTGCGTTCACTCAAAGGAGACCTCGGCTCTCTGCGCAATGCATGCGACGATGCCGATGCCCTTGCCGCTGGACGCCTCTTCATACTTTCTGGCGATGCGGGCATGGGCAAAACGCATCTTCTGTGCGATATCGCAAAACGCCGATTAGATGCAGCAATGCCTACCCTATTATTGATGGGACAACGTTTCCAAGCTGCAATGGATCCGTGGCCCCAGGCCATGAGCCAACTCGGCCTTGCGACCATCGCTTCTGATGTTTTTATCGGAGCCATTGAAGCGGCCGCCCAAACAGCAAATTGCCGCGCGTTAATCCTTGTCGACGCCCTGAACGAGGGTGCCGGGCGTGAAATATGGCCATACAATTTGGCGGCATTTTTGCAGATGATTGCCCAATCACCTTGGATTGGCGTCGTGCTTTCGATACGATCATCGTATGAGCACGATATTATCCCGAAGGAAATCTCGGAAAAGGCGATCCGGCGAATCCATCGGGGGTTTATTGGTCGCGAATATGACGCAACCAGGTCCTACTTCCGATACTATAAAATTCAGTTTTCGTCGACACCATTGCTCGATCCCGAATTTGGAAACCCGCTATTTCTGAAGTCGCTCTGTGTCGGGTTGGCCTCGCAAAAAACCCGGCGGGTTCCGCGCGGATTCCACGGCGTTACGAAGGTATTCAAAATATTCATTGACGCGATAAACGCCAAGCTAGCGACTGATTTAGGCTTCGACCCGAAAGAATTATTGGTTCATCAGGCCCTCGAGGCGATCGCCTCCAAGCTTGCCAGCGGGGGTACTCGCCTGCTGACCAGAGGGGCCGCGAAAGAAATCGTTGACGCATTCCTCCCCGGTCGGGAGTTTTCAAAGTCGCTTTTCCGAGGGCTGGTCGCCGAGGCACTAATTATTGAGAGCAAGGCCTATGGGGCCACGCGCGAGGGGGAGGAAATCATTTTTATCGCGTATGACCGGTTCGCGGACCACCTTATCGGTAGGGCACTTCTCGACACAAACTTAAAAGGTGGTACCCCTAAAAGGGCATTCGCCCAGGGAGGGCCATTTTCGTTTCTATGGGACAAAAAATTGGGCGGTGGCGCAGGTTTGATAGAAGCGCTCTGCATCCAGATCCCCGAACGTTTCGGATGTGAACTGCTGGAACTTGCCCCGAAGCTTCGGGATTCGTATGGGATCGGCTCTGCATTTCGCCGTAGCATCGTATGGCGAGACACATCTGCCTTTACCAGAAAGACAAAAGCTGTTCTTAACCGGTTACTCCGCACCTCGTGCGATTGGAGCGAAACCTTCGATACGCTTATCACCGTGGCTACGATCCCAGATCACCAATATAACGCCGAATCCCTGGACCGGTGGCTACGGCGGATGAAAATGCCCGAGCGCGATGCTATATGGAGCACATTTTTGCACAGCGCGTGGAGAAATGAGAATGCCGTCGACCGGCTAGTTGATTGGGCAACGGCAGTTGACCCAGACGACGACATCGAGGTGGCTGTTGTCACCTTAGCCGCGACCGCCCTGGCATGGATGTTGTCGACGCCCAACCGGTTCCTGCGTGACACCGCCACGCAGGCCCTTGTACGGCTCCTAACCGGCCGATTCGAGGCGGCGATTCAACTGGTATCGCAATTTTCCGATGTTGACGATCCGTACATCGCGGAACGCGTCTACGCCGTAACCTACGGGGTGGCGATGCGCAGTTATGATAAAGAATCCGTTGGCAAACTCGCCGAGGTCGTCTTCGAAAAACTATTTGCAAACGGCAGGCCGCGGGCGCACATATTGCTGCGAGATTACGCACGCGGTGTGATTGAACGGGCATTGTTTTTGGGAGCAAAGCCCAGCATTGATGCGCGGAAGGCCAAGCCCCCGTATAGAAGTGATTGGCCGAAGATTCCAAGCGAGGAGGAGATAAGCGGTATCTTTCCGGATTGGAGGGCGGGTTCGTTCGACAGCGGAAATCCGGAATGGAGCCGTTATTGCATCCAGTATTCCGTTTTGGACGATGATTTTGGCCGCTACATTATCGGCACCAACTCGAGCACGCTTTCTCACTACTGGCTTTCGTTAAGGCTTGACGAGCCACCATGGCAATCACCCGACGAAATCACGGATACAGCCGTCGCAACGCTGCCCGAACGAGCGGCCTTAGATACCTTCCTGGGCCAGCAGCGCAGCAGTGGCCGGAACAGAGTGCCCCCAGGATTCGACCTAACTTGGATTCAGCGATACGTGCTATGGCGGGTCCTCGATCTTGGGTGGACGGTGAAACTGTTCGGGAAATTCGACCGATTTTCGGTCACTTCACAGGGGCGCGAGGCCGGAAAAGCAGAACGAATGGGGAAAAAATACCAGTGGATCGCATACCATGAAATCTTAGCAATGATATCGGATAATTTTCAATTTAGGCCTTGGTCCTCACAATCGGGCGGTCAGTCCTACGACGGTCCATGGCAGCTATCTCTCCGCGACATCGATCCGTCAGGGCCGCCGCAATCCCTGGCTAGCGGAGATGAGGATGTTGAAGGTGGTGTCGGGTGGTGGGGAGCCGCCTATGAAGGCTGGAAGAATGAAGGCGATCTGGACAAATGGACTTCACGATGCGACGACCTCCCAAAGATGAGCGCACTCTTGGAACCACGCGAAGGCAGCGGAACCTGGTTAAATCTCAACGGTTTTTTTGTATGGAGACAGCCGGTTGCCGCCGACCGGGACCCCATCGAGGGGGAAAAAGGACAAGTGTTCATAGCGCTCGAGAGCTACCTTGTCCCGGAAAGCCAAATCGACGCAGTTGTAGCATGGCTTGATAACGACAGTTTTCGGACGCGAAGAAGCCCGGGGCAGCCGGACCTGGGCTATTGCTTTTTAGGGGAATACGGCTGGTCTCCGGCATTCCGCGACTCCGAAGCCCAGAGGGGCGCTGACGCGGCGCTCGCGGATGAAACATGGCCAAGATCAGCATCAGCGACGGCCTCAATGTACCGAGCAAAAATGAGCGGCTTCGATTGTTCCGTGGATAAAAACTACACATTGAGACTGCCCGCAAATAGCCTAATTCGCACCATGGGCCTTAGGTGGACGGGGAATGCCGCGAATTTCGTGGATGGCAAAGGAATGCTGACCGCCTGCGATCCCGCTGGCCAAGGCCCGGGCCCAAGCGCCCTCTTGGTAAGGCGGGACGCGCTGGTGAAATTCCTTTCGAAAAATAAACTGGCGATCTTCTGGAAAGTATCCGGTGCCAAGATTATCCTGGGTGGAGAGATAAACAAGGGAGGGCCTCAAGAACTGGTAATCACGGGCCTCTACCGGATGCGTGGGAGCGAACTGGCCGGCTCTACGAAATTCTGGCACCGCGCCAAGGGAGGCAGCGCGCAGCTGCTCGGTGTTGACCCTACTCCGGCCATTAGAAGACCGAGTAGGGGCCGCGAAGAAGGCAGACGCAAGAAGGCGCGGCGAACATAACTCGGGCCGCCACACACAAAAATTTAAAAAAACTGTCCCCACGTCGTGAAGCACGCAGGTCCCGAAAACATCCCCAAAAGCCTCCCCGGCCGACCCGGTCGACAATCCTGCGGCCGAAAGCGACCCGCGCGCAAGCTGGCGGTCATTACAGAATGCGTGAGGGCGTGCACAGAGCCTATCGGCGGCCCATTTCTGTAATGTTCGACGCTCGTCAGAACCTATTTCTGCCTCACAGCGCCACGATGCCCGCTTCCAGTATATCGGCCAACAACTCCGCCACGATGCTACGGTGGCATTCTTCGTGAAGTCTTTCGTAACAGAGTAACGCGGTGGGCTTTTGCCGAGCAGCCGGCGCTGGCTATACGGTGGGTAAGTTGCCGCGTTACAACGGTGACGCGCTGCTGAAAGGCTCGAAGGAGAATGTGATTTGCTTTTTTTAATTTTGGGACAAGTATAATTTATTTACAGTTAGTTTTATAAGGATGATCGATATGAATACAGAAATGGGTGAGTTGCTCGTTGGAGCCTATCTGCAAGTAATCGAGGGCTGCGATATTGTGTGCTACAACCAGCGCCTGCCGGGAGGTGGCCTGAACGGGCTAAATGAGTTGGACGTCGTTGGCCTGCATTTTGGCAAGCAAACGGCATTTCTCTGCGAAGTCACCACGCATATCGGAGGGTTGCTGATCGTTAACAACCCGACAACGGTGAAGCGTCTTGCCGCGAAGTACCGCCACCAGAAAGCCTATGCGGAAGCCCAGCTCAAGGAGTTTCGAAATTGCCGCTACCAGTTATGGTCCCCCGTGGTGCCCAAGGGTTACCTTACGACCCAATTAGCTCAGATTGATCCTGACCTGGAACTCGTGATCAACAGGGACTATGCGCAGCGTGTGGATAAGTTGCGGAAGGCGGCTCGCAAGCGAATGAACGATGAGAACAATCCAGCGTTCCGCCTGCTACAAATCCTCGAGCACCTAAAGCGCTGACCGCAGCGACGGGTCACGAAAGTAGGACAGCCACCACTGCCGTTAGCGGATATCATTTGGAGAATCCATTATGTTGCGAAAAGCGATTCATGTTCTACCGGTTCTTCTGGTAATGCCAATCGCGGTTGGCGTTTTGGCAGCATAGACTTCCGTTACACTGGCCATCGAGCCTATTCGCGCCGCGGCGAGCAATTCATCCTCCTACATGGTTATGCATGGTTTAATGAATTACGGCTACGCATCTCAAGGTCGGTTCCTGGCGCGGGAAACCGTGACTACATTGGTGCGCGATATTAAAACAATCGGCGGCATGCACGAAACTTACAATCCTGATACGGGGCTTGGTCGGCGACAGCGGCCGACGCAGTTCTTGTGAACGGGTAAATGGTGTGATATAAAATAGAACATGAACTTTTGGAATGAACGCTATGGCAATCCAGGACAGTCTTACGGTACCGAGCCTAATGATTTTCTGCGTCTGAACTTCGCCAGTTTGCCGAAAGGACGGATCTTGAGCTTGTGCGAAGGAGAGGGGCGCAACGCGGTATTTCTGGCCCGCAATGGTTATGAGGTACTGGCGGTTGACGGTTCACACGTCGGGCTGCAAAACGCCGAAAAATTGGCGATCCAGCAGGGTGTGACGATAAAAACGGAAGTTGCCGACCTCGCTGATTACAAAATTCAGCCGGATTATTGGGATGCCGTGGTTCTCATTTTCGCGCATCTGCCGGGGCTGATTCGCAAACGGATTCACCAGCAGGCGGTGCTTGGCTTGCGCGCCGGCGGTGTGTTGCTGCTGGAGTCGTTTGGACCGGGGCAATTGGCGTATAACACCGGGGGGCCTAAACAGCTGGATTTACTCCCATCATTGGAGCAATTGCAATCGGAGCTTCAGGGGCTGGAATTTGCAGTTGCCCAGGAAATACAACGAGACATCCACGAAGGAATCCACCACACCGGACGCGCCGATGTGGTGCAGATTATTGGCCGTCGTAGAATGTGAGGCCCATGGCGGCACGATATGTTTGTAAGCAGTGGGAATTAATCTTCTGGTAGTTCAGCCATGTATTTGAAGCGGTAAATGATGGAGGCCGTTAAGGCTTGTTCATACATTCCGCAACCTGCACGGCCCCGGGACGCCTCTCTTTCACAGCGCCACGATGTATGCATCCAGCCTATCGGCCAGCATTTCTGCCACCGTGCTGCGGTGGCATTCTTCGTGAAGTCTTTCATAACAGAGTAGCGCGGTGGGCTTTTTCCGGGCGGCTGCGGCAAGCTCTGCCAGGGCGGGTTTCCCCTGCCGGAGAATATGGCGGCAAACCCCGGCTTCAAAGCGATTAAAATCGCTGGTATCTTTCAGTCCTTAGACATAGGCGGTCCCAGCCTATTACAGGAGGGTGTCCGAGTACTCGCCGGCTCGCAATCCTGGCCATTATTCTAACAGGCTCGTGAAGGCTGTAACCTTTGGCGCTCCTCGTCAATGTATGTACCCATACACTTTCCTCACTTCGCAGCCACAACCCCCTAGCCCTGCGTCAATCCTAATTTGTAGGCGTGACAAATCGCCAGTATAGTAATGCCTGTTTGATGTGGAAAACCAAGTGTTTTGGCAGCCCTATCAGCTTGAGTGAATGTTATAGATCTCTTGAATAAACCCTTCTGATATCTGCAGCATTGGAGTAATGGCAGCGATGATAATGTGGCTTCCCCACACCATAGACAATGCAATGCTCTTTAGTGCAGCGGCGTTGTTTGTGCTGGGAATGATATTCTGGTTGGAATTTGTCCGCATGGCGCGGCCCGTGCTGACGGTATTTATGGCGGCGGCGGGGGCGGCCTTTGGCTTTTTTTTTCCTTTGCTGTGGCATACACAACTTGCTGATCTCACCCTGGTCATTATGGGAATGGTTCTGGGGATTATTCTCGGTGCGGTATTATTTCGACTCACGCAGGCGCTGCTTTTTGCGGTGCTTACGGCGCTCCTATTGGGTGGACTGGTGGCCTGGTATAGCGGCGCGTTTTCCCCGGAAAAACCTGTCGTGCAAAAAAACACGATAGTTGCTTCAACACGCTTCTCAACCGCAACTGCCGCCAGCGCGTCAACCCACCCCGCCACCAGTCAGCCGGCCCAGGCGTTGCGGCACCGGGTGCTGCATGACATGCGGACTCGCTACGGGGCAATTGCAACCGATGTGCAGCGTTTGAATAAGGCTGAAAAAGCACAGGTCATGGCGGCGGCAGCGGGGGGCCTACTTATAGTGATTCTGCTGGGATTGCTTTTTCCCCGCGTCCTGAGTTTGATTGGTGGGGCGTGGGTGGGGGCAGCGCTGATTATATGGGCAGTGGCTGTATTCACCCGCCGCTTTGATCCAGGAATGCTCAAGCATCTGACGCGCACTGTGCGCCCCGCATGGGTATATCTGGGGCTGGGCGTTCTGGGTATGGCTGTGCAAAGCCGCCATATTCTCAAGGCCGGCAAGAAAAAGAAAAAAGAAGCCAAGGCCACGGCTGAGGAAAAAAAAGGAAAAAAGTAGCTGGGATTCAGAACGGAAAAGCTACCGTGTATCCCTGTTCGCCGGCCCGGTATACGCGTAGCGACCCCCCCAGCTTTTCCAAAATCAGATAGAAGCGATAGAGCTTCCAAAGCCTTCCGGATTCCAGATTCCAAGTTCTAAATAAGTTCTGATCCGAGGAATCGTGAATGGCAATCGTTACCTTTTTACGGGCCCTAGCGGTAGCACAACCCGCCCGTATAATTCGTTAAGCACCGGTGCCAGTCCGGTATACATCGCGGAAAGCCCGCAGAAAATGCCCTCAACTCCCGCCGTTAAATGAACCGTCGGGCTGTCCGTGATTTCCGCGACCGCCAAGAGCACAAAAAGGATTGCCAACGTACCAAACACCACCTGCAAGGCCCGGCTTATTTTCAGCGTCCCGAAAAACATGACCAGCGTGAAAAGCCCCCAGAGGCCCAGATATATCGCCATGCCAACAGCGCTGGGGCCGGCGATTTTTGGCAATAGTTGCGGCATAATAATAAGCGACACCAGTGACAGCCAGAACATACCGTATGAAATAAACGCAGTCATGCCAAAGGTGTTGTTTTTCTTCCATTCCAGGGCTCCGGCGATTAGTTGGGCTATGCCGCCATAGAAAATTCCCATCGCCAATACCATACTGCTTAATTCATAAACACCGGCATTGGCGAAATTCAAAAGTATGGTAGTCATGCCAAAGGCTAGTAATCCCAAGGGAGCAGGATTTCCTGAATTGTCGCGAATTTCCAGCGGGGCTTTTTCATCCATCGCCATCGGAGAGTTCCTTCCATCTTGCACGAAATCTTCGGACTTCTTAATTTAACATGGTGGCGCAGAATTCTGGGTGCCATTTCTGCCGTATCATGTCGATGCGTGACCAAAAAGTCAAATGACGCTGAGCCCTGTAGCCTACAAAACGTAACCTCATCCGGACACTCGCTAAAGAAAGCTAATGCCCCTATTATTGCATAATAGTATGGTGCTTTTATAATGGTGGTGAAGTTGCTCATGGAACAAAATAATTCGAAATTCCCTTTGACCAAGATGATCTCTGTCATCACTGCCGGATTTATGCTGCTGATAAGTTCCGGCTGCGTGGATATCTCCGGCCGGCCCGCTGATCCGGTTCAATCCGCGGTGGTGACCAGCCATCGCATAACGTATGAATTTGAAGGGCATGCCTTTGGCATGCGCGGCTTTTTAGGTGTATTTAGCCTGGGAATTGACGGCTTGGCGCATCATCTAGACCGTCACCACATTATCCAAGCCGCGGCCATTGCTGACCACAGCAAGGGGCAATTTCAACGTATCCTGCTGCGGGACTATCGCCAAGGTCTTATGCATGGCCCGCTGATTTTGTATGGCCATTCCTGGGGTGCCGATGATCAGATACGCGTGGCGCGGACGCTGGGGCGGCATGGAATTACCGTCCAACTGCTCCTGTTAATTGACCCCGTAACGCCCCCACGGATTCCTCCGAATGTGCGGCGCTGCCTTGATATTTATAAAAGCCATCCTGACACCGATTGGCTTCCGATCTGGCGGGGAGTGCCAGCCAAGGTGAAAGATATTTATCGCACAAGACTTATGAATATTAACCTGCGTTTTGCTGATGTCGGTTTTCCCACCAAAAAACTTAACCACGCGACCATTATTGACAGTCCCGGCGTTCAGAAGATGATGCTTCACGCCATTTTGGACGCTTGCCAACGCTGGCAGTCCCGGCATCCGCTATTAAATATGGCGTCCAAACCTGGGCCAAGGCTCCTATACAAAACAGCCAAAGTGTCGGATAATCCCTCCCCATGATTACGATTACTCTGCCCGACGGGGCAAAAAAACAGTTTGATGCCGCTTCTGTAACACCTTTGCAGGTGGCCCAAGCCATTGGGCCGCGCCTGGCACGAGATGCTATAGGGGCGTTGGTTAACGGGCAACTCGCGGATGTGTCCACGTCGATTGACCAGGATGCCGCAGTGTCCATTATTACCGCCAAGGCCGGCGATTCCAATGCCGTTTACCTATTGCGGCATTCCACTGCCCATGTCATGGCAGAGGCCATCACGCGGCTGTTTCCGGCAGTTCGTTTGGCGTATGGACCGCCGGTGGAAACCGGCTTTTACTACGATATGGAATTAGCTCAGCCGATTCGGGAAGAGGATTTTCCGCGCATTGAAGCGGAAATGCAAAAAATTGTCGAGGAAAACCGCCCCTTCACGCGCTATGAACTGCCGCAACAGGCGGCCTTGGCCAAGCTGGAACAGGAAGCCAATCCGTACAAGCTGGATAACGCCCAGCGGGCTTTGGCGGCTGATCCACAGGCGGTTATCAGCTTTTATGCCACCGGAGAGCCGCAAAAAAATTGGGAAGATCTCTGCCGCGGGCCGCATTTGCCTGCAACCGGGCGAATTGGGGCATTTAAGGTTACCAGTGTCGCCGGTGCCTATTGGCATGGTGATGCGTCCAAGCAGCAGTTGCAGCGAATTTACGGCACGGCATTTTTCAGCCGGCAGGAACTTGAATCGCATCTTACGCTTATTGAGGAAGCCAAACGGCGCGACCATCGTGTGATTGGAAAGCAGCTTGGGCTGTTTACCATTTCGCCGTTGGTGGGCAGTGGGTTAATTCTCTGGATGCCCAAGGGGGGTGTGGTTCGGCAGGAGCTGGAGAATTTTATGCGGCTGGAATTAATCCGCCGCGGCTACAATTCTGTTTATACACCGCATATTGGCAACATTAATTTGTACAAAATTAGCGGTCATTATCCGTATTACAAAGAATCGCAATTCCCAACCATAAAAATGAAAGAACGTGATGACACGGATGAAAGCGAGTATCTGCTTAAACCCATGAACTGTCCGCATCACATTCAGATTTATGCCGCCGAGCCGCACAGTTATCGTGATTTGCCCATTCGCCTGGCGGAGTTCGGCACGGTCTATCGCTTTGAGCAATCCGGTGAACTGTCGGGTATGACGCGTGTCCGCGGATTCACCCAGGATGATGCCCACCTGTTCTGCACACCCGAGCAGGTGGAAGCCGAGTTACGGTCTACCGTGGAGATGGTATTACTGGTCTTTAAGACGCTGGGCTTCACGGATTATCAATGTCGGGTGAGCTTGCGCGACCCCGCTTCGGATAAATATGCGGGCGACCCCACCCTGTGGGACCGGGCCGAAGCGACACTGCGAAAAATCGTGAAAGATGTGGAAATCCGCCATGAAGAAGCGATCGGTGAGGCAGCATTTTACGGTCCCAAGCTGGATTTTCTGGTCAAGGATGTCATTGGCCGGCAGTGGCAGCTTGGCACCGTGCAGTTGGATTATGTTCTGCCGGAACGCTTTGCGTTGGAATATGTCGGTGCCGATAATTCCCCGCATCGTCCCGTGATGATCCATCGCGCACCGTTTGGTTCCATGGAACGATTCACCGGCATATTGATCGAACATTTTGCCGGAGCATTTCCCACGTGGCTTTCTCCGGTGCAGACCATGGTGCTAAGCATCAGTGAAAAATTTGTCACCTACGCCCAGGATGTCAATAGCACCTTGCTGGCGGCCGGTGTGCGTTCAGAGCTGGATTTAGCAGATGATAAAATCGGTGCCAAGATTCGCCGCGCTCGTGAACAGAAAATTCCCTATCTGCTGGTGGTCGGTGCCAAGGAAATGCAGGCCGGCGCGGTGGCCGTGCGCACGCGTAAGGATCAGGATCTTGGAGCTATGCCGCTGGCCGTGTTTATTGAAAAAATTACCACTGAGATCAACACGCGTGCTCTTAGTGATGCAAAATAACTATTAGCTACGCCTACGGAGTTTTATCAGATGATGTCGCAACATCCGGATCACAATGCATTAGTTCAGCAGCTTGCCGCAATCGGGCAGGGTCATCTTTTTGCTTTTTATGACCAGCTCGGTTCATCAGAAAAAACCGAATTGGATCGACAGATCGCGTCCATGGACTGGCCGTTATTGGCAGAACTGATTCGAACCGTCGTATTGAACCCCGAAACCCTGAAGTTGTCGGAAAATATTGAACCCGCACCCTTTTTTGAACACACACCCCATGATGCAGCAACCCGTGAGAAATATCGCCACGCGCAGGCCATCGGCGAGCAGTTGTTAAAAAATAATCAGGTGGCCGCGTTTGTCGTCGCCGGCGGGCAGGGGTCACGCCTGGGCTGGGACGGCCCCAAGGGCACCTTTCCCGCCACGCCCATTAAAAACAAGCCGCTGTTTCAGTGCTTCGCGGAATATCTTCGAGCTATGGAATTGCGCTTTGGGTGCACCATCCCATTTTATCTCATGACCAGCACCGCCAATCATCAGGCCACCGTGGACTTCTGGATGAAACACAATTATTTCGGACTGCCTGAATCGCAAGTCATGTTTTTCTCGCAAGATATGCTGCCCGCGGTGAGTCTGGATGGAAAAGTGCTTCTGGAAACGCCCGGCACGCTGGCGTTATCACCCAATGGTCATGGCGGATCACTGCTGGCCTTGCATAAAAGTGGGGCGCTCGCCGATATGCAAAAGCGCGGCATTACCCAGATCAGCTATTTTCAGGTGGATAATCCAATTGTGCGGTGTGTTGATCCGCTGTTTCTGGGCCTGCATGAAATGGAACATGCGGATATGTCCAGTAAAATTCTGCCCAAAGTTTCCAGCACGGAAAAACTTGGCAATATCTGCCTGGTGGACGGAAAAATGACGGTCATTGAATATTCTGATCTGCCCGCGACTTTGGCCGAACAACGCACCGCGGACGGCCAGTTACGCTTCCGCGCCGGCAGCATTGCCCTTCATGCCATTCGCTGCGATTTTGTCCAACGCCTCAACGCCCGCGGCTTTGCGTTGCCCTATCACCGCGCCGAGAAAAAAGTATCATGTGTTGATATGTCTACAGGTAAAACCATAAAACCCGAAAAGCCCAACGCCGTCAAGATGGAAACCTTTGTTTTTGACGCGTTGCCTCTGGCTACCGGCAGCATGGTCTATGAGACCGACCGGATTGATGAATTTGCGCCGATAAAAAATGCCGAAGGCGTTGATTCCATTGCCTCATCCCGCCAAATCACCACCCTGCGCAACAGCCGCTGGCTGGAAGCCGCCGGCGTCACCGTCCCGCACAAGCCCGATGGCAGTCCGGACTGCACCATCGAAATCGCCCCATCCTTCGCGCTATATCCGGACGACATAAAAGCCAAAGCCGCCAAAATTCCACCAATAAAGCCCGGCGATGGGGTGTATTTACACTAAGTCGTTGCTTCTCCGCTCCATTTCATCACGAAGTTACAAGGCTAAAGACAGGTAGTTTCCACCGCCTTCGCGTTGAGCTACCGTGTGTATGTTATGGGTGAATGCGAAGTGCCGCCCCCGGTGAGGGCGGGCGTGGCAATATTTCCGGGTAACGCGCCGTGTGGGAAAACTTCAAAAAGCCGCCGGCTCCGCCGGCGGGGCGCACTCGGTTGTTCCGGGACCCAACAAAGCGCTTCTTGCCCCCGCCCGAAAAGCTATCGCCCTCAGGGGTACCCATTGGCCCGAAATAGCTTGGCACTCCGCAGTTGGCGGGGTATGATTCAAACACAGAAATAACATTGACCTTTTCCAGGCAGGCCTATGGTCGCATTAAGCGAAAAATTTCACCCCAGCGGCACGCCGCCGAGGTTACAGGGGACGGGTTACAGGTTACAGCGGGACGCAATCCAGAAAATCCGTGGATAGTTGTAATCTCCATAGATCGCGGATCGCGGATCAGCAATTTGGAAGTTCCAATGATTTATTCATTGTTAGACCAGGGTGGAGCAACCAATGACAACGGCCAACGATTTGAGGAAACTGGTGCTCGCAATGACGGTGGGGCTGTGCGACGCAATAGAGCAAGAGGCGCTACCAATCGGCGAGGCCTCCCACTATCTGTTTTCGCCGCGTACGATGAGGCTCTTTGTGGACGACCACGAGGTCAACGAGATAATACATCTGGCATCTGAGCTTGAGGATATCGCCCGACTTGTTCCCGACGCGCTGGGCGAGGCAGTAGTTGATATCAGAAATAAAGCGATGGTAGCGATCAGGAACACACCGCCATGTGACTACCAACAGGGCCCATGGCTAAATAAACTGCTTCCGATCGAACGGTGACTATTTCGCAGCAACGCTGTGCCGGGCCCAAGTGGGCCGTGAAATGGCGAAGTGTTTCATCGAGTGCAAGTCTCGCCCCGGTAAAGGTCGTTGCAGCCGGGAAGCTATCCCAGCGGCGGTGGATAGTAATGAAGCTGTCGGAGCCTGAGAGACAGGCGGCGGCGTGTGTCGCGTTGCGGACGCAGCTTTCATGATGTCGCTTTGCGATCGGCTGCTTTCATGAATTCGTGCTTTCATGAATTCGCTTTGCGATCCGCTTTGGAGCTGTTAGAATCCGCGCTTTGAACGAATTGGCCTTTTAGGCGGGCGTTATGGTCGCAACCGTTGAGACAATTTTGGAACCAAAGCCGCACGGCAAGCGCCGCAGTCCCTCCATTCCCTCGGCTCCCTCTGGTGAAAAAAAGCGGTTCAGTGGGTTCTGAACCCGGAATCTGAGATACGTTGATTCACAAAAAGGCAGCGGAGGTAATCGGAGGACCAACGATGATCATGGATCAGACATTTGCGGGTTCCGACGACTTGGGCCAACCGGCTGACATTTGGCTATTGGCTAATACTCGTCCCTAGCTGGATCAGAGGTACTCTGGATAATAAACAATGGACAAAAGCACTTTTGTGATTTCACTGGACATTTACCATGGGGCGTTTAGCCTTGACCAACTTTCATCCATCTTGGGAGAGCCGCCCGGACCGGGCTCACACAGCTTGGGCGTTCCATCCGTCACAGGTAGTCGTGTGTGGCGCGAAACACGATGGCGTGTTGAAGACGTCACCAGCGATAAACATCGTATCGGGGAGAGCCTTGAGGCTATGGTACTCAAGGGCAAACACCTACGAACGCTTGCGTCGAAGCGACGAGTGCGCGTCGATCTGGTGATAAACATTGCTGCGTTCTTCACAACTGCAGCTTGTTCACTCAAGGTTCCGCATTCGGCCGTGTTGGCTATCGGGCGTGCTCGTATGGCCCTGCTGGTCGATTGTTACCCGTGTTCCGAACCACCGCAACGGAAACTCTCGTTGGGTCGAAAGAAGAATTACGCTCCAAATAAACAGCCCCGGTCCCGTCGGCCCAAGGAATCGTAAAGGGTGTGGAGGCCCGGCTGCGCCATGCAAAGGCGAAGTGTTCCGGCGAGTGGAAGTCTCGGCTCGGTAAAGGTCATTGCCGCCGGGAAGCTATCCCAGCAGCGGTGGCCGCTTTGCGAATGCGGCCTTTGTGAATTCACTTTGGACAGGATAGAATCCATGCATTGAGATAACCAACACCTTGGGTAGGGCTATGGTCGTATCGAACGAACAACTTCGCCACAACGGCCAGCTGAGGTTACAGGGGACAGAGGCCGGACGAGCATTCAGGAACCGGGAATTAGCAGCTAATAACGCAGGCGTCCCGCCCGCCTGCTGCCCGGTTCTGGGTACAGCTGTTCCTCTCCGCCCGATACGTTCCCCGGTCCCGGCGGCGGTCCAGGACCGATCGCGGACTCTACAGAGCTTGTCCTACAATTATTGGAAATTATTGTCGCAATATTTCACTGAGGTGCGTACGAAGATGTGGGCTCGCAGCAATTTGACAAGGCTTTTCTTCGCCACACTTGCATGGCTCACCCTTGCGAGCACGTGCAACGCGGCTCCCCCGCCACCCATAGCGGTGCAGCGGACGGGCGCAGCGGAATATCAACACGGGCTACGGGATGAAATGCACCAGCACTATGGGACCGCCATGGAGCTGTTGAAAAAGGCAGCAAAAGCGGGAAACAGCGACGCGGAACGTGGAATTGGCCATCTTTATGCCGAAGGCCGTGGCGTCCTGCGCGATTATCGAACGGCAATGAAATGGTACCAACGGGCTGCAGCCGCCGGGAATGCTAAGGCGGCACTGCGACTTGGCAAACTTTACGAGAGCGGACTGGGGGCAGAGCGGAACCTTGGGGCGTCCGCGCTGTGGTATGGCAAATCCGTGATGATGGGGGGGCACGTGGGGCTTGAAATGATCGGATCTCTCTGCAAGAAAAAGGGATTTTCATCGAAATACCGGAAGAGCGTACTTAACTCTTTCGAGGTGGCCGCTACTGCGGGGAATGCCAACGCGATGTTGGCACTAGCCGGCCTCTACGGCGAGGGCTGGCTAGTACCCAGAGACACCCGCCAAGCCTTGGAGTGGGACCGAAAAGCGGTACAGGCAGGAAGCTCGGTGGCGATGTTTGCAATCGGCATTCACTATGAATATGGTAATAATCCGAATATGGAAAGGGCCATGGTTTGGTACCACAGGGCCGCTGCATCCGGGAATGCGCTTGCGATGATGCACATCGGAGTTCTCTATATGGGTGGGCAAGGGCCTTCGCCGAGACTACGCCAAGGCGATGCAATGGCTGCGTAAAGCGTCCGCTGCGGGGAACGTAATAGCAATGAATGGTATAGCGACGATGTATGAAAATGGGGAGGGCGTACCCCGAAATTATGGAAAGACGATGCTCTGGCTGCGGAGAGCCGCCGCGCGTGGCAGTGCAACGGCGATGGTTGATATCGGCGATTTGTACACCGGAGGCATGGGCGTTCCGCGTGACTGCGCCAGGGCGATTGGCTGGTACAAAATGGCGGCAGCCCGCGGGAACGGGTTTGAAAACACGTTAGCAATGGAAAAAATTGGTGATCTTTACTCATCGGGGTTTGACGGCGTCCCCAAGAGCTACCGGAGGGCAGAGATGTGGTATCGGAGGGCGGCGTCGGCGGGCGACGCCGCAGCCAGAAAATCCTTGGCTAAACTTAAGGCGGAGGGTCACTGAGGCAGGGCAGTAACTAGCGACGCCGAGGCCGCGCTGGCAACAACCCCCGGCAGAGGCTGCAGGGGGGCTTGCGCCGGGGTGTGCGGGGGTGTCATACGCGGCGGCAAGAGGGCCGGGTGGGCTACCCGGTCGTGCAGTTTTTGAATGGGGATGGGGAAAATGGTAAAATGATACGTGAACTCCTCAACCTGCGTCGTGGACAACGGGAGATCTTGGAATGACAAAGTTGCGTGCGGAAATCATCAGGTTGCGCAAGGATCCGGCGTACACGCGGGTCTTCCACCTTCTCCAGGCCCTTATGTTTTCGACGGTTATGGAAATCGCCGCCCCCCTGATGTATCATTCCCACGTTTCCTGTGCCATAGCGGCTTTCGTAAATGGGCTGATCTCTTTTCTGCTTGTATACACCTTTCTTAATTCGCTTGGGAAGCCTGAGCGAGGGGATGGTTCCGGGGCCGCGCCGGATCGGGAAAGGGGATCATCGCCAGAGGCCCCGAAAAGCGGCGAGTGACACGCGGATTGTGGCGCGAAAGGGTGACACCCGTCGATTCTAGGCCTAGCAATTAGGACTGCGGGTGGTGGAGTGGCAATCGTCGCCGCATTGCGGATGCAGCGTTCATGATGTCGCTTTGCGATCGGCTTTGGACTTGTTAGAATCCGCGCTTTGAACGAACTGGCCTTTTAGGCGGGCTTAATGGTCGCAACAGTTGAAACAATTTTGGAATCCAAGTCGTGCGGCAAGCGCTCCGGTACCTCCATTTCCTCGGCTTCCTCTACTGGTGAAAAAAAGCAGTTCAATGAATTCTGAACCCGGAATCTGGAACACGTTGATTCACAAGATGTTTTCTGGTTTGTAAAGCCCGATTTTCTATTTTTTTGCTTCATAGTGTTACTCCATAAGAAGCTGACGTTTTTAAGTCGCT
>JAJZDN010000077.1 GCA_021805985.1 Planctomycetota bacterium
GGGGGCGAGGCGCTTCCGGAGAATTCCAAGTTCCAGATTTCAATTTCCAAGCTACCGTCGGCTGCGGCCGGGGGAGAGGTTAGGGAAGAGAAGCTGGATGAGGCGGGGTGGCGGGAGTATTCCGCAGAGGCGGGGACGGAGGTTACAGGGGACAGGTTACGGGTTACAGGGGAGGAGGAGGCGCTTCGCTCCAATGATCAAAAACGGGGGGGCGACGGAGCCACAGGGGGCACAGAGGACGCACAGGCCGACAAGGCTCCGCCGGCTGGGCGGGATAGTGAGGTGCCGGAGCGGCCGGGGCCTTCCCGGTTCTAGGTTCCAGGTTCTGGATTTCAGGTTGCCGTTGGGCGGGACAAAGAGGATTTATGACGGAAATACTAACAAAAACGGGGGGTGCCGTAGCACCGGTCCCCGCGGCTGATTCCCCCGAACTGATCAGTGATCAGTGCGCCGTGAAGATTGCGCCCGCGGATCCTTTTTTCAGTGGCCGTAAACATTTTCCGGAATTGGATGGCCTGCGGGGGATCGCAATTCTTCTCGTCCTGGCCACCCATTATCAGATGGCCATTCCCGCCCATACGGGTCTCGAGCGGGCCCTTAAAAATGTCCTCGCGCATGGCTGGGCTGGCGTGGACCTGTTTTTTGTGCTTTCGGGATTTCTGATTACCGGTATCCTTTACGATTCCAAGGGCCAATCTAACTATTTCCGTAATTTCTATGGCCGTCGCACCCTCCGGATTTTTCCGCTTTACTATGGCTTACTGGCCGTGATCCTTATTGGCCTTATCGCAGCGGGTGCAGCCCGCCATTGGAATCCATCCCTGCCGCAATTCCGCAATCTTTGGAGCATGCAGCCCTGGCTCTGGACATATACCTTTAACATTGCCTGCGCCTTCGGCCACGGTTCGGCGCATTTGGGGCAGCTTTGGTCGCTTTCGGTGGAGGAGCAGTTTTACCTGGTGTGGCCATTGGTAATCTGCTTTTTTCCCCGCCGGCTGCTGGTGCCAACATGCGTGGCTATGATCGTTGCGGCGCTGGCCCTGCGGATAGCCCTTTTCTTTTATGCCCCGCACGTGGATGCCTATTTCCTTACGCCGGCCCGCATGGATTCTCTGGCGTTTGGGGCGCTGATCGCCATGCTGATTCGCGGGCGCTACTCCCTGCGGGTGCCAAAAATTGCGAATTGGGCATTGTTGGCGGCTGGCATTCTGCTGGCCGGGCGTTTTTCGCTTAGCCTGACGCGGTGGATAACGCACCGGGGAACCACCGCCGGTGCTGTTTCGCGGTTAAGCGAGCTTTGGGATTCCACGCTGATTTTCACGGTGGTGGCCGTGTTTTTCGCGGCTCTTCTGGTCAAAGCCATTTCACCCGGGCTGGGAAGGGCCGGAAAAACTATTGCCACAGTTTGCCGCAGCCGCTCCTTGCGAACCGCCGGGAAATACAGCTACGGCTGGTACGTGTTCCACTTTCCCATTTGGACATGGTCGTTCGGGTTGGCCAGCAGCCTGCCGCTGCTTCACGGTTTCCGCGAAAGCGTGGCCTTCGCCCCGCTGCTTATCGCCGGCAATTTCGTGGTGTCATTCGCGGCAGCCTACGGCAGTTACCATCTTTACGAGAAGCACTTTTTGAAACTCAAGAAATATTTTCCGGAACGGGCGGCGGGAGCGGTGCTTCGCTCCAGTGAATAATGAGTAATGAATGATGAATAGTGACCAGAAGTGGGAGTTAGAGGTTAGTTGTACGAGTATTCAGGAGTTAGGAGTTAGAATCTTCAGTAAATTCAGTATTGATCAGTATTGATCAGTATTGATCAGTAGATTCAGTAAACGGCGGGGTTGCATGCCGAGCAAAATGGTAAAGTGCGGCGCTTCCGGAAAATGCTAGATGCGAGATGCGCGATGCTAACTGCCGCGCAGCGCCAGCGATGCCGAAGCATTCTAACTCCTAGGTTCGGGCCAGTACGCAGGAGTTAGAAGTTAGGAGTTAGAATCTTCAGTAAATTCAGTATTGATCAGTATTGATCAGTAGACTCAGTAAACGGCGGGGTTGCCTGCCGGGCAAAATGGTAAAGCGCAGCGCTTCCGGAAAATGCGAGATGCTAGATGCTGAATGCTAACTGCCGCGAAGCGCCAGCGCTTCCGCAGCATTCTAACTCCTAACTTCTAGGAGTCTGTCCGAGTAATCGCCGGGTTGCGACGGTGTGATTTTTGGCCACCATCAAGCAGCGGCGACGATGGCGTACCTGACACGGATGGTACTCCGAGGAGCCGCGCCGCAGAGGGAGGCCAAAAAGCACACCGCCCTACGGGTGGGCCTGAAATGCCCCGCCTGCTTTGTTGTCGGATCTCGCAGACTCATCGTTAAGAGTCGGCTCGATCCTCCGCCGCGCATACGGGACATTTCAGACCCATCGCAATCCCGGCCATTACTCGGACAGGCTCCTGGCTTCTAACTCCTCGGCAGCCCGATCCACAGATTACGCCGATGGACACAGATTACGGGATTGGCCGGCCAGCCTCATGAGGTGCTCGCATGGCATGGTTCCAATCGCTATAATAAGCCTGTTGAGTTGGTACGTTGAGGTGTAATTTGGGTGATTGCGTTCGCATTGGGGCTAAGGGCCAGGTGCAGATTCCACCCGACATTCGCCAGGCCCTCGGAGTAGGTCCTGGCGACAATCTGCTTTTCGAAATACAGGGCCAGGAGGTGCGTGTGCGCGGTACGAAGGCCCCCCATGGTTTTTCCAAATACCGTGGTATCGGCAATCCGGGTATCGCGGATGGCCGAAAAGATATTCTCCGGTGGACCCGCAAGGCGCGCGGGCGATGATCACGGCTGTTGACACAAACGTAATCGTGGCCCTGTGGAGCCGGGATTCAACCACGAATACCAACGCGCAGGGTGCGCTGGAAAATGCCTCTTCCAACGGCCGGCTGATTATCCCTGCGGCGGTATTTGCTGAGCTTCTGGCTTGCCCGGACCGTGACCAGGTGTTCCTGGAGAAATTTTGCAGAGATACAGGCATTACGGTTGATTGGGAAATAACTCGGGAAATCTGGATTGCCGCTGGACACGCCTTTCAGACATACGCTACGCGAAGAAAAGCCCAACGTTCTGGCGGGCCCCGCCGCATCTTGGCTGATTTTCTGATCGGTGCCTACGCGGTTAAAAAAGCGGACCAACTTCTGACGCTCGACGAAGGAATCTACCGGGCGGCATTTCCCACGTTGCGCGTAGAAAGCTTCTAACCGAGGAATACCGAGAATCTCCAGCCACAGATTACACCGATGGACACAGATTGACGAACGACGTGAGGGGATTTCTTTGGTCCGTTAAATAATCTGTGTAATCAACATAATCGGTGGATGGCAACGTATCTGTTACGGACTGATCCACAGATTACGCCGATTGACACAGATTGCGGGCGAGTATTGAGGGGTTGGCATTTTGCATTTAGCATCTAGCATTTAGCATCTAGCATCTGATGCGAGTCGGCAGGCTGCGCCTGCCGAGCAGGATAGCAGCGCAGCGCTTCCGCAGCATGCTAGATGCTAGATGCTGAATGCTAACTGCCGCGAAGCGCCGGCGCTTCCGCAACATGCTCGATGCTAAATGCTAAATGCTAAATGCTCAACGCTCAACGCTAACCCGTCCCCTCGTCAGCTGGGTAAGGAAACTCAAAAGTGGAAAAGTCGGTTAGCTTTGTATTGCCTACCCCCTATGCCGGCCCCAGTGGGGGGTTCAAGGTGGTGTACGAATATGCCAACGCTCTGGTAGCGCGCGGGTGGATCGTGCGGCTGGTTTATCCCTACATTCTGATTGGGGAGGCTGTCCCACGTTTGGCCAGCGAGCCGCTTACATGGATGCGTCGCCGGGTGGGGCACGCGTGGAGATCCGCCCGGAACAGCCATAACCCTGCGCCCTGGTTTCAACTGGATCGCAGGGTTGAGATGTGCTGGGTGTATAGCCTCGAAGCCGCGGACTTCCCGGAGGCGGGCGCTGTGGTAGCCACCTGGTGGGAGACGGCCGAGTACATATCGCGGCTGCCCAGGGAAAAAGGGGAAAAGTCCTACCTGATCCAGAGCTTGGAGACCTGGGGCGGCCCGGAAGAGCGGGTGATGCGTACCTGGAAGTTGCCGTTACACAAAGTCGTGATTGCCAAGTGGCTTGCAGCCATCGCGGACGAGCTGGGTGAGGCCTGCACGTATGTCCCCAACGGGCTGGATTTCAGTGCCTTTGGGGTGGATGTCCCCCTGGAGCGCAGGCCTGGCACGCGGCTGTTGATGTTGTATCATGAAAATGCCATTAAAGGCTCGGCCGACGGATTGCGGGCTGCGGAACTTGCGCGCCAGCGCGTGCCGGCCTTGGAGTTGGACCTTTTTGGCACCCCGCCCGCACCGCCCGGGCTGCCTTCCTGGATTAACTACCATCGCAATCCGCCGCAAAAAGAGTTACGGTCACTGTATAATAGGGCTGCGATATTCGTGAGTCCGAGTTGGATCGAAGGATGGGGGCTTCCTGCGGCCGAGGCCATGCAGTGTGGCTGTGCGCTGGTGGCAACGGATATCGGTGGGCACAGAGAGTTCGCGATGGATGGGAAAACGGCGCTGGTGGCCCCGCCCCGCCAACCCGAGGCCCTTGCGGACTGCATTGTAAGGTTGGTAGGTGACGATAAGCTAAGGGCGGCGATTGCCCAGAGGGGTAACGAATATATCCAGCAGTTCACCTGGGAACGGGCGACCAAGTCGCTGGAGCGGGTGCTGCTTTCGGAGACGTGATGACCGCACCCGCGGTGATTGGCGGGGGCAGTGCGGGGGCGGACGGGGGACGGGCGAGGAGTTAGGAGTTAGGAGTTAGGAGTTAGGAGAAGGAACCTGGAACCTGGAACCTGGAATCTGGCATCTGGCATTTAGCATCTGGCATCCGAGGGAGCATCTGGCATTTGGCATCTGGCATCTAGCATCACGGACCAGTATTCAGGAGTTAGGAGTTGTACGAGCACGCAGGAGCTAGGAGTTAGGAGTTAGGAGTTGGAATTTTCGGTACATTCAGTATTGATCAGTATTGATCAGTAGATTCAGTACATTTAGTATTGGCAGTATTGGTGGTAGATTCAATACATGCAGTAGATTCGGTAGATTGTGCGGCAGGTATTTCTGCCGATTACTGAACGTACTGATCAATACGGCGAATACTGCATTTAGTGTAAAAGGCAGCGCCAGCGCTTCTGAATTCTAGCTCCTAACTTCTAGCTTCTAACTCCTCGGCAGCCCGATCCACAGATTTTGCGGATTTCCCAGATTACGGGGGTCCGGCGGCAGCCGAGCAGAATAGTAAAGCGCGAGCGCTTCCACATTCTAACTCCTAACTCCTAACTCCTAACTCCTCGGCAGCCCGATCCACAGATTTTGCGGATTTCACGGATTACGGGGGTTCGGCAGCCAGCCGGGCAAAATAGTAAAGCGCGAGCGCTTCCACATTCTAACTTCTAACTTCTAACTCCTAACTCCTAACTACCCGCAATCGCATGATCCGCGGTTGCGGTACAGGACGGCTGCGGTCCGTAGAAAAGCTGTGGAAGGAGGGCTACAATAAGTGGAACGATTCAGGGCCGTTGAGGCGCTTTTTCGGGGGATGGATGTAGCGTTATTGTGCTATGTTTATCTGGTAGTGGGGAATATTTTATGGAAAACATTGAAGCCGCGAACCATGCGGTTTTGGTTCCGACGGCGGGGCGTGCCAGGGTGGTGGCGGGCACTTTGCTTTCAATTTGTCGGCAGGATCCTCCGCCCGGTTTGGTGATGATTGTTTACGCGGAGCCGGAGGATGTCGCTGATTGTCAGGCGACGGGCGATGTGCGATTGGTTCTGATGAAGGGGCGGCGTGGGCAGACCCTGCAGCAGAATGATGGCATTGGGGCGTTGCCGCCGGAGATAAAGTTGGTGACCATCCTGGATGATGATGTGGAGTTGGCTCCGGATTATCTGGCCAACATGCGGGAAATGTTTAACCAGTGTCCCGAGGCGGTGGCGGCAGATGGAGTATTTATCCGGGATGGCAACGTGGGCCGGGTTGAGGCCGTTGGGCTGTTGGCGGCGGAGGGGCAGGTCAGGCCGGCGGTGGGCATTCGCGAAGGGGGCGGCCTGTACGGCGCGGATAAGACGGCCCGCCGGGAGATTTTGGAGAAAGTTCCATTCGATGAGCGCCTGAGGCTTTACTCCTTCATGGAGGACATGGATTTCGCGCGTCGGTGCGCCAAGTTGGGGCGTATTGGCACGGTGGATGCATGCCGGGCGGTGCATCTGGCAACTTCACCGGGCCGCACGTCTGAGCGCCGTCGGGGCTTTATTCAGATCATGAATCCGGCGTATGTGCGAAGAAAGAATTTGATAAGTGCCCGGGAGTTCTGGGTGGGGTATGTATTTATATTTCTGCGCAATAATTCGCTGGGGATGTTTCTGATTTCAGGCCAGCGGCTGTTGCGACAGAAAAGGCTGGGCGGAAACTTGCGGGCGATGTGGTGTGTTGTAAGGGGCCGAATTGAGCCGGAGCTGGTGGGGGAGATTCAGTGATACGAGTGGGGGGGAGTTAGGAGTTAGGAGTTAGGAGTTAGAAGTTAGAATTTTCTGGAAGCGCTGCGCTGCAATTTTGTTCGGCAGGTTAAACCTGCCGCCTAACAATCTGCTCGATGCGAGATGCTAACTGCCGCGCAGCGCCATCGCTTCCAAATTCTAACTTCTAACTTCTAGGTTCCAGGTTCTAGGTTCTAACTTCTAACTCCTGCGTACTGAATTCTGGTCCGTATTCTTTGGGTAAACCAGTGTCATTGAAAATTCTTTTTCTGGATCATACGGCTGCGCTTAGCGGGGGTGAGTTGGCGATGCTGGCGATGGTTGAGCGGTTGGACCGGCGGCGGCATGTGTTGGCGGTTTTGCTGTTTACGGATGGGCCGCTGGTGGGGGCGCTGCGGGCGGCCGGCGTGGCGGTGGAAGTTTTGCCATTGGGGGATGCGGTGCGCGGGGCAACGCGGGGGAGTTTGGGGGTTGGATCGCTGGCGAAAATCGGGGCGGCTTTTTCCAGCGTTGCATATGTGGTGCGGCTGGCGCGGCATATTCGCCGAGCGAAGCCGGATATTGTTCATTGCAATTCGCTCAAGGCGGATATCCTCGGCGGATTTGCAGGGCGGTTGGCGAGGGCAAAGGTTATATGGCATGTGCATGATCGTATTGAAAGGGATTATCTGCCGGGGGCGGTGGTAAAAGTATTTCGGGCGCTGGCCCGCGTTGTTCCGCATTACGTTATTGCCAATTCACAGGCGACGCTTGAAACGCTGCACTTGCCGCAGGCGAAGCGGTGCGCGGTGGTGTATCCGGGGGTCGCGGCGGCGGGCGCGGTTACGGGTGACGGGTTACAGGTTACAGGGGGACGGGAAGATCCACAGATTGCACAGATTCCACAGATTACGGGGTTAGCCGGCCAGCCTGCTGGCCGGGGGCCGGCGGGGACCGAGCAAAATGAAAGCGAAGCGCTTCCGAAGCATTCTAACTCCTATCTTCTAACTTCTAACTCCTTGCAGCACGATGCGAAGTGCTGCACGGTCACCCTGGTCGGTCGCATTTCGCCTTGGAAGGGGCAGGATGTTTTTATCCGGGCGGCGGCGATTGTGTTGAGGCAATTTCCGGATTGCCGCTTTCGGATTGTTGGCTCTGCGTTGTTTGGGGAGGATGCGCTGGTGGGGCAGTTGAAGCAGTTGGCTGAAACGCTGGGTGTGGCCCGGCAGATTGAATTTATGGGTTTCCGCCAGGATGTGCCGGAGATTATTTCGGCCAGTGCGATGGTGGTTCATGCGTCCACGGTGCCGGAGCCGTTCGGGCAGGTGATAGTTCAGGCGATGGCAGCGGGCAAACCGGTGGTGGCCACGCGCGGTGGCGGGGTATTGGAAATTGTGGAAGATGGCGTCAGCGGGGTGCTGGTTCCCATGAAGGCCGTGGAGGCGATGGCCAAGGCGATCTGCGAGATATTGAGTGATCCAGTTCGCGCGCAACGGATGGGCGAAGCCGGGCGGGCGAGATTCCTGGAGCGGTTTACGATTGAAAAGACCGTGGAAGCGGTTGAGGGGGTTTATGGGGCAATGACGAGTACGTAGGAGTTAGAAGTTAGAAGTTAGAAGACGGTGACGGGGAATTTAGAACCTGGAACTTGGAAGCTGGAATACGGGGTCAGGAACCTGGAACCTGGAACCTAGAACCTGGAATACGGGCGCGCAACGGCAGCGCTTCCGGAGCATTCTAACTTCTAGCTTCTGGGTTCTAACTCGTCGTCGCTGAATATACTGCTCAATACTGAGAATACTGAATCTACTGCAATTACTGAATGTACCGACTTTTGTTATAATGCGTGCCATGGTTGACATTGTTTTTCAGCATCGTCAGGAGGTTGCCGCACTGTGCCGCAGGCATCATGTGCGTAAGCTCTCGCTGTTCGGGTCGGTATTGCGCAGTGACTTCGGCCCGCAGAGTGACATTGATGTTCTCGTGGAGTTTGATCCGCAACACATTCCCGGCTTTTTCCGCCTCTCCGAAATGGAGATAGAGCTTTCGCGGCTGTTTGATGGCCGCAGGGTGGACCTTCGCACGCCCCAGGATTTAAGCCGGTATTTCCGCTCGGATGTGCTGTCCCACGCAGAGGTTCAGTATGCCGCTTCCTGATGCGGTTCGCGTCCGCCACATTCATGATGCCGCCCGCGACGCTGTTAAATTCGTTGAAGGAAAATCGCGCGCTGACATGGAGTCCAACGAGATGCTCAGCCTTGCATTAGTACGCCTGCTTGAAATAATCGGGGAAGCTGCGAACGGGATTTCCTCGGAACTGCGTGCCAAGCACCCTGGAATCCATTGGGCGGGCATGACCGGAATGCGTAATCGGCTCATCCACGGATATTTCGACGTCAACTTGGACATTGTTTGGGAAACCGTCACCAAGGATCTGCCGCCGCTGGTGGCGGAGATGGAATTGGTTCTCCGAGGTCTGCCGGAGATTGATTAATGAGCAACTGGCAACGACCGATGACGAGTACGCAGGAGTTAGGAGTTGGACCAGCATTCAGGAGTTAGGAGTTAGGAGTTAGAAGACGGCGCGCAACGGCAGGCTTTGCCTGCCGGGCAAAATAGTAAAGCGCCAGCGCTTCCAAATTCTAACTCCTAACTCCTAACTTCTAGGTTCCAGGTTCCAGATTCCAGGTACCAGGTTCTAACTCCTTGGCAGCCCGATCCACAGATTGCGGGCGAGTACGCAGGAGTTAGGAGACGGGGAACAGGGTTGTCTGCGTGTATGTAATGGGTATAATTTGATGATGGAAAGAATTGTTGTTGATCCCGATATATGCAACGGTGCGCCGGTAATCGGTGGCACGCGGATTCCGGTGCGGACGGTGCTTGAATTCCTGGCGGCGGGTGATTCAATTGAAAACGTACTCGAAGAATACCCTTCGCTTTCGCGCCAGGATGTGCTTCAATGCCTGCGTTTTTCGGCCGACCTGATGGGACACCAGTTCACACTTGAGGAAGTCGCGTGAATGGCTTTCTGCTCGAACGTGTATAGAGATCGGATTGAGGATCACGGACCAGTATTCAGGAGTTAGGAGTTAGGAGTTGGACGAGTATTGAGGAGTTAGAAGTTAGGAGTTAGAAGGGGGAACCTAGAACCTTGAATCTAGAACCTGGAATACGGGCGCGCCCCGGCAGGCTTTGCCTGCCGGGCAGAATCGCAGCGCAGCGCTTCCGCAGAATGCGAAATGCGAAATGCGAAATGCCGCGCAGCGCCAGCGCTTCCAAAGCATTCTAACTCCTAACTCCTAACTCCTAACTTCCAGGTTCCAGGTTCCAGGTTCTAACTTCTGAATGTACTGCCCAATACTGATAATACTGAATCTACTGCCACGGAGCAGGTGTCGGGTTGACGTCTGGCAAGGTTGCATACATAATGTATGCAGTGCATGGAGGTCTTGGACTGGTGCGTATTGTCGCCTTGAAAAGGCTCCGGATTTTCTGGGAGGAGTTTCCGGATGCAAAAAACCCTTTGCGGCGATGGTACGGCGATGTTGAAGCGGCCCATTGGGGCCACTTTCAGGACGTTCGCCGAATACACAACACGGCGGATACCTGCAAAGTTGCCAGCGGCAACACCGTAACGATATTCGACATTGGTGGAAATAAATATCGCCTGATCGGTGCCGTACATTACAACACCGGCATGGTTTATGTGTTGCGGATCATGACGCACCGTGAATATGACCGGGATATTTGGAAGAATCAGCTATGAAAATAATGCATGCTCCTGCCGCTGGGCGTTCCGCGAACCGGCCCATCTGGCGATCCACGGTGCGGACTCCGGAAAGTTACCTGGAATTGGCCCGAGCATTTCCATTGGTTCCCATTTGCTCGGAGCAGCAATATGACGCCTCCATCGCCGTGCTGGATTCTCTGGCATTGCGGGATGAAACTTCGCTGGATTCCGGTGAGGCGGCATATCTGGCCGCATTAACGCAGTTTGTGCGGGATTATGAACGTGATCACCATGCCATAACCGCGGAACCGTTATCGCCGTTGGCCATGCTGCAACACGTGATGAAACAATCCGGCCTTACCGCGGCGGACCTTGGCCGCATCATCGGCAATCGTGGCCTGGCCAGCCAGATATTGCTGGGCAAAAGAACCATGAGTAAAAGCAATATCCGGAAAATCGCGGAATATTTCAAAGTGGAAGCGGGAATATTTCTGTGAGCACTCCGTTTCAACAATGTGTCTTGGAACGGAATCAATGATCACTGATCACGGATCAGATTCAGTATTGGTCAGTATTAGCAGTATTGATCAGTAGATTCAGTAAGCGGCGGGGTTGGCTGGCGCACAAAATATTGAATCTACTGACCAATACTGATAATACTGGATCTACTGAATATACTGATAAGTAGCAGAAAGGAATCCCTAGCAAATGAATCGTAACGCGCCAGTTCCGAAGGCCGCAATCCACCGAATGGTTCGGACGATCGTGGGGCGGTTCAAGCCTGAGGTGGTCATTCTCTTTGGATCGTACGCGCGCGGTGACGCCGGGCCGCAAAGCGATGTAGATTTGCTTGTGGTCATGGAAGTGCGCGGCTCAAAGCGGGAACAGCAACTGCGCTTGCGCACGGCGTTATCTGAAAAGCATATTCCTGTCGATGTGATCGTTACGCGTCCGCATGACTTCGCATGGCGGAAGGATGTAGTTGGGACGATTGAGTGGCCGGCATTTCGCGAAGGGAAGGTCCTCTATGCCCGCAAGTGATCCTGTAGCCACAGTAGCGCGTCAGTGGGCACAGAAAGCGGAAGCCGACCTGATCAACGCGACCCATACGCTGACCATCGCGGAGAATTGCCCGACTGAAACAGCCTGTTTTCATGCCCAGCAATGCGTGGAGAAATACCTTAAATCAGTGTTGGTTCTCAGGGGCGTGGATTTTCCCCGCACGCACAGCATCCGAGCGTTGGTTGCGATGCTGCCTGCCGGACTGCGTCCAAAGTTGACCGTCGTGGAGCAGGACCAACTGACGGAATACGCCACCACCACACGGTATCCGGGAGACTATGAGCCCGTGACGCTTGCCGGCGCGCGTCGGGCGATACGGCTGGCGAATCGCGTCAGATCCGAAATTCGCAAGCGTCACCCAGAGCTGCAATAAATAGCGCGCTTCCGAAACATTCTAACTTCCAGGTTCTAGGTTCTAACTTCTTGGTGCGCGACACTTGGTGCGCGGCCTTGCATACGCGGCCAACGCATGCGCGTCAGTGATTTGCTGGACTTGCTCGGTGCCGGCGCATCAGTGGAAGAAATTCTTGAGGACTATCCATTCCTGGAGCGAGAAGACATTCTCGCAGCCATCGCATACGCGTCGCTTCAGACTGACCATATAGTATTGGAAACTGCAGAACCATAAGTTTGCTGTCAGCATTTGGCCGGTCGCTGCCTTCGCTGGTAGCAGCCCTCACATCGGGACAAGCCATGATCGAGCTTAGGAGCCTGTCCGAGTAATCGCAATCCCGGCCATTACTCGGACAGGCTCCTGGGTGAATATCTCAAATTGCGATCCCATGACAGGACGGGGCGGCGGGGCGCTTCGCATCAATGAACAATGAACAACCAGCATTGAGCGTTTAGCATCGAGCAGTTTCTGGAAGCGCTGCGCTGCTATTCTGTTCGGCAGGTTAAACCTGCCGGCTAACATTATGCGAGATGCCAAATTCCAGATTCCAGGTTCCAGGTTCCAAGTTCCAAGTTCCAAGTTCCAGGTTCTGAATTCCCCGGTCCTTAGTGTCTTGGTGTCTTCGTGGTAGATAAGCTACTCTCCTGCGGCACTGCCGCCACCTCATTCTAACTTCTAACTTCTAACTCCTAACTCCTTTTCGGAACTGATAATGAATATTGCTCTTTTTGCATCTGCTTTCTACCCCAGTTTGGGTGGCGTGGAGGAGCTTTGTCGGCAGTTGGCGATGGAGCTTTTGCGGCAGGGGCATGGGGTTATTGTTTTGACGAACCGTTGGCCACGGGATTTGCCGGCGGCGGAAACGCTTGACGGTGTCCCGGTTTTTCGCTTGGCGTTCCGCCTGCCGGAAGGCTCGGCCAAGGCCGCGATCAATTATCATTTAACGCATCAGCGCATTGAACGGGAAATGCTGGGCATTTTGCGGGCGCATAAAATTGATTTGCTGCACGTGCAGTGCGTGAGCAGTAATGCGCACTATGCGATGATCGCCCAGGAAAAATTGAAGCTGCCCTTGGTGGTGACGCTGCAGGGCGAATTGACCATGGATGCGAATCAGGTTTTTGAAAAATCGGCGCAGGCACGGGAAATTCTGCGGCGATCATTGGATAGGGCGGATGTGATCACGGCCTGTTCCGGCAAAACGCTGCGGGATGGGGAAGAATTTTATGGTAAGCCCTTCGGGGAGCGGGGGAGAGTCATTTTTAATGGCGTGAATTTGGGAGAGTTCGTCGCCGCGCCAGCGGCGGGCGCCGAGCATCTGGCATCTAGCAGCGAGCATCTCGCATCCGACGCGAGCGGGCAGGGTGAACCTGCCCGGCCAAATGAAAGCACAGCGCTTCCGAAGCATTCTAACTCCTATCTTCTAACTTCTAACTCCTCATCACCGCAGCATTCTAACTCCTATCTTCTAACTCCTAGCTCCTCGCCCCGAAGGGCCTACATTTTCGCGTTGGGGCGGATGGCCAAGCAGAAGGGGTTTGATGTTTTGATACGAGCGTATGCGGCGCTGCGCTTCGATGACCAGAAGTTAGGAGTTAGGAGTTGGAAGTTAGAAGACGGCGATGGGGTACGGGATCAGAAGTTAGAAGTTAGGAGTTGGAAGTTAGAAGACGGTGCGACTCGGCAGGCTTTGCCTGCCGAGCCAACTGAAAGCGCAGCGCTTCCGAATCATTCTAACTCCTATCTTCTAGCTTCTAACTCCTCGCCGCCTGCCGGGCGGAATGAAAGCGCAGCGCTTCCGGAAAATTCCAGGTTCCAGGTTCCAGGTTCTGAATTCTTCCCCAAACTCGTTCTCGCCGGCGATGGTCCGGAGTTGGAGGGTCTTAAGGGTTTGGCGCGGGAGTTGGGGCTGAGGGAGTGTGTGCATTTTCCGGGCCGGGCGGATCGGCAGCAGGTGGCGGCGTATCTCTCGGGGTGTGAGTTTTTTGTGATTTCTTCGCCGGCGGAGCCATTTGGGATAGTGGTGCTGGAAGCCATGGCGGCGGGTGCCGCGGTGATTGCGGTGAATAATGCCGGGCCGGCGGAAATTATTACGGATGGCGTTAACGGCTTATTGGCGGAGCGCAGCGCTCCGGAGCCTTTGGCTGCCGCGATGCAGCGGTTGATAAGGGATGCACAGTTGCGCGAGCGATTAGCGGCAGCGGGGAAGGTTAGAGCGGCGGAATTTGGGTGGCCCAAGGTCGCGGGGCAGTACGCGGAAGCGTACGTCGCCGCGACTGCGAAGAAGTTAGGAGTTAGGAGTTAGAGGGCGGGGAACTTAGAACCTAGAACCTAGAACCTAGAACCTGGAATACGGACGCGAGGTGGCAGGCTTCGCCTGCCGGGCAAAATGAAGCGCCAGCGCTTCCGCAGCCTTCCAGGTTCCAGGTTCCAGGTTCCAGGTTCTAACTCCTTTTTGTCGTCGCTGAATGACTGGCGAGGGGCAATGTCAGGCGAGATACTGGGGCAGGATAAAAGCGAGAATATGGTAGAAGTATCAGAGAATAAAAATAAAGGTATTACCGCATCACCGGCGGGGGATGAACTGGCCAGCGGCCGGCCTTCCCTGCGGCCCAAGGCCGCTAAGGCGGCGGATCCTTTTTTCAGCGGGCGTAAGCACTATCCTGCGCTGGATGGCGTGCGAGCGCTGGCGATTATCGGGGTTATCTGCTTGCATTTTGGCGGCGTACTGACGCCGGAACAGGTGAGCGGCCTGGGGCCGGTCGGGGAGGGAATTTATAAATTTTTTACCCATGGGGCGTGGGGCGTTGACCTGTTTTTTGTGCTTTCGGGCTATCTGATTACGGGAATTCTTCTAAGTTCACGCGGGCAAGATCATTACTTTCGCAATTTTTACGCGCGGCGTACCCTGCGCATTTTTCCGCTTTATTACGGAACATTGCTGGCGGTACTGGTATTGGTGCCGATGGCGGTGGGCCATGTGCCGGCCATGATTTCAGAAGCCTATAAGCATCAGGCCTGGCTCTGGACTTACACATCTAATATCGAATGTGCGCGGCGCGATGGGGCATTGTTTGGGAATTTTCTACACTTTTGGACCTTGGCCATTGAGGAGCAGTTTTACTTGGTGTGGCCGCTGGTGGTATTTCTTACACCGCCGCGGTGGCTTTTGCGTTTGGCCCTGATAGGCATCGTTGCGGTAAATGCGGGAAGGATGTCATTCATAATTTTGCAGTGGACGCCGGGGTACGGGTGGGATCCAGTAACGGTGTATAACTGGCTGGCAAGCCTGACTTTGTTTCGCGCGGATTCGCTACTGGCCGGGGCGGCACTGGCGGTATTGCAGGCCGATGGAACGCTTATGCAATGGCGTGGGACATTTCGGTGGATATTTCCCGCAGCGGCAGGGGCTATCGTGGTGTTTCTACTCACTGTGCCGTGGCTGGTAAATGGCCTTCCCACGCCGGTGGTGGCACATGTTACGCTGGCTCCGATTTTATTCGGTGCGGGAGTTGGGTACCTGCTGACCTGCCGGGCGGATTCGTGGCTGGTACGGGGGTTATCAGTGAAGCCGCTCCGGGCAATTGGAAAATACAGTTATGCCATGTATGTGTTCCACTATATTTACCTGCCGCTGGAAGTGCGCTGGCTGCCCTGTTCGAGCTTCGAGCGCGTGCTGCATGATCCATTGCTGGGGCTGCTGGCTTATTACGCCACTGCTATTGGGATTGCATTTGGGGTGGCATTTTTAAGCTATCACCTTTATGAGAAGCATTTTCTGAAGCTCAAGAAATTTTTCCCGGAACGAGCGGCGGCGGCGACGGCCGCGAAGAAGTTAGGAGTTAGGAGTTAGAATTTGGAAGCGCTTCGCGGCAAATTTGTGGGGGCGGACGGGTTTACCACAAAGACACGAAGACACGAAGGACGAACTGATCCACAGATTCCACGGATTACACAGATTAACGGACGACGGATTGGCCACAGAGAGCACAGAGGACACGGAGCGGCAATGGTCAATGAACAAAGAGCAATTATCAATAAATAAGGAAGTCCGAAGATATTGATCAGGACTTTCAGTAATTGCAGTATTATCAGTATTGATCAGTAAATTCAACATTCAAGGTTCCAGGTTCTGAGTTGTCAAGTCCCCCGTAACCTGTAACCTGTAACCTCGCGCCGTCTCTCTGTGATCTCTGTGGCCTCTGTGGCTAGGTCCCTTTCTTTGTTTCTTGGTTTCTTCGTGCTGAATAAGCCACTTTCCTGCGGCACCGCCGCTACCTCATTCTAACTTCTAACTTCTAACTCCTAACTTCTCCCAAGGAAAACTATGTCTTCATCCGTATTACATAATCAGGTTTCTGCTCCGCGGCGTGCGCCGCGCAAGGTTTCGCTGCGCCAAGTGGCGATCTGGGGCTTGCCTTTGGCGGCCGTATTGGCGGTGGTGGCGCATGTCTCGGAATTGGCGGGTGGATTGGCCTTTGCAATCTTGTTCATCCCAGTGGCCTTTTCGCAGCCGCGCGTTGCCTTGATGCTGATTTTTGCGACGGTGCCACTTTTGCAGACAGTTCCGCTGCATATTCCCGTACACCTTTCCATTTCGGAAATATGCCTGGCATTATTTCTCCCGATTGCTCTGCTGAAGGCCGCGCAAATGGGGAAACCGATTCGCTTAGGACCTACGTTGTGGCCGACACTGATTTATCTGGCGCTTTGCCTTTTTTCCAGCGTGCTGTATCCCCATTGGCACATGCTGGCCCTGAAGGCCTACGCGGAAATGGTGGTATTTATTGTCATTGCGCCGATGATTTGTGCCAGTTTCCCGGGCGACTCGGATGATTTGCGGTTTGCCCTGGAGGGGGCGGTGGGGGCACTGGCCATTCTGGCGGTGCTGGTGCTGTTGACGCATTTTCATTATCCGTCCGGGAATAATAAAAATGCGGCGTGGGGTGCATCGTTTGGAGCGGGATTTGCGATTGCTATGGAACTGTGGCTGGCGGCGCGGATCGCGAAACGACGCAAGGCGGCACGTTGGTTGGCGGCGGCCTTGACGCTTATCGGCATGGCATTGTTTATGAGCCTGTCACGTGGGGGCTGGCTGGAGGGGCTTTCGGGATGCGTGATCATTCTGGCCCTGCGGCGGCGGTTTGCGTTGATGTTTCGGGCGGCGCTTATAATGCTGCCGCTGCTGGTGATTTTATTTGTGCTGCTGCCGCACAAAAAGCAGAATTATGCGTTCAACTTTAACCCGAATGCCGGCAATCTTAAGCCGCGGATTAAGCTTATCGATCACGCCATTAACGTGTTTGAAAACCATCCGGTGACTGGTGTGGGGGTGGGGCTGCGCAAAGAGGTTGACCCGACGAATTTGTTCCTGATTACGCTGGCGGAAACCGGCGTGCAGGGGCTGATTGCGTTTCTGGCGATTTATTTTGTCATTATCCGCACGGCTTGGAAAGACCATAAAAAGCTTTCGCAAGCCGATCCGCGTTTTACGCTGGTGGCGTTGGGCGGGGCGCTGGTGGTGGGGCGGTTTGTGCATGGCTTGGTGGATGAATACTGGTTGCGCGGAAGTATTGTGTGGGCGTGGAGCGCGGTGGGGATGCTGGCGGCGGTAGATTATGAGCTGCGGCGGGGGACGCGGATTCAATGATCACGGATCAGATTCAGTATTGATCAGTAGATTCAGTAGATTCGGTAGATTGCGCGGCAGGTAAGTCCGCCGGTTACTGAATGTACTGGTCAATACTGATAATACTGAATCTACTGTTACGGATCACGGATCACGGATCACGGATCGATTCCAGTATTGGCAGTACATTCAGTATTCATCAGTATTGATCAGTAGATTACGCTTGGAACCTGGAACCTGGAATCTGGAATACGGGCGAGCAACGGCAGGTTTCACCTGCCGGGAAAATACTGATAATACTGAATATACTGCCAATACTGATAATACTGGATCTACTGACTTCTGTTACAATGGATCCCATGTTGCCGTTGATTGAACAACACCGCCAGGAGATTGACTCCCTTTGCCGCAAGCATGGTGTCCGCCGGCTTGAGTTATTTGGGTCGGCAGCGCGCGGCGATTTCAATCCCCAGACCAGTGACTTGGATTTTATCGTGGAATTCGCCAATTATGCGGCCCGGTCCCTCGCGGACCAATGGTTTGGTTTACAGGAAGATCTGGAAATGCTTTTCGGCGTTAAGGTTGAGCTGGTTAGCGCACGCACCGCGACTAATCCCTATTTCCTGGAAACAGTTAATCGAGATAAGGTAACACTCTTTGCTGCCTGACTCAGCGAGTACCGAATTGAGCCACAGATTTCACAGATTTTGCGGATTGGCAAAGATTGCGGGCGACGTGGGGGAACTTAGAACTTGGAAACTGGAATCCGGAAGACTTTAATTCACAAGATGTTTTCTGGTTTGTAAAGCCCGATTTTCTATTTTTTTGCTTCATAGTGTTACTCCATAAGAAGCTGACGTTTTTAAGTCGCTGTCGCGGTGGCCTTCGTGGCCGGGGCGGGGGCCA
>JAJZDN010000011.1 GCA_021805985.1 Planctomycetota bacterium
TCCCCGCGGCAAAATTGCGACCCGTCGGGCCAAGGATCACGGCGCGCCCGCCCGTCATGTATTCACATCCATGATCGCCCACCGCTTCGACCACTGCATTAGCGCCGGAATTTCTCACACAGAAGCGTTCACCAGCGATACCGCGGAAAAATGCCTTGCCGCTGGTGGCTCCATAAAGCGCCACATTGCCGATGATGATATTTTCTTCCGCATTAAATGTACTTCGACGATCCGGATACACCACAATGGTGCCCCCGGAAAGGCCCTTGCCTACGTAATCATTGGCATCGCCTTCCAATTCAATTTTCACACCACGCGCCAGCCACGCCCCCAAGCTTTGCCCGGCAGAACCGTTGAGCTTAAGCTCAATGGTATTCGCCGGTAAGCCTTCTTCACCATACCGCTTGGCAATTTCATGACTTAACGTTGTGCCGACCGTCCTATTGGTATTTTTGATCGGATATTCCAAACGTACAGCCTGACGTGTTTCCAGTGCCGCCTTCGCGTCCCGGATAATCACATTGTCCAGCGCCGCTTCCAAACCGTGGTCCTGCTTTTTCGTGGCGTATACATCCACGTTGTCATAAACTTTCACCGCAGGGGAAAGTATTGGACCCAGGTCCAGCCCCTGCGCTTTCCAATGGCTGATGGCTTCGCCGACTTCCAGACGATCTACCCGCCCGATCAAATCATTGAATGTCCGGAAGCCCATGTACGCCATGAGTTCGCGAACTTCTTCCGCCAGCAGGAACATGAAATTAACCACATATTCCGGCTTACCTTCAAATTTTTTCCGCAACACCGGGTCCTGGGTCGCAATACCCACCGGGCAAGTATTCAAGTGGCATACGCGCATCATAATACAGCCCAGGGTAACCAGCGGGACAGTGGCGAAACCGAATTCTTCAGCTCCCAGCAACGCCCCGATGATGACGTCGCGACCGGTCTTTAACTGGCCATCCACCTGCACGACAATGCGGCTGCGCAAATCATTAAGTACCAGTGTCTGGTGCGTTTCCGCCAAGCCCAGTTCCCATGGCGTGCCGGCATGTTTTATGCTGGTCAAGGGTGAAGCGCCCGTGCCGCCGTCATGGCCCGCAATCACCACATGGTCCGCATGCGCTTTTGATACGCCCGCCGCAACCGTGCCCACGCCAACTTCCGCCACCAGCTTCACGCTGATGCGCGCTGCAGGATTGGCATTTTTCAGGTCATGAATTAACTGCGCCAAATCTTCGATGGAATAAATATCATGATGCGGTGGGGGGCTGATTAACTGCACCCCCGGCGTGGCATGGCGCAAACGACCGATATAGTCATCAACCTTATGCCCCGGCAACTGTCCGCCTTCACCGGGTTTGGCGCCCTGTGCCATTTTTATCTGCAATTCATCCGCATTGGTCAGATAATGAATGGTCACGCCGAACCGTCCGCTGGCCACCTGTTTAATGGCTGATCGTCTGGAATCCCCATTGGCATCGCGCTTGGTAAAGCGCCGCGCGTCTTCGCCACCTTCACCCGTATTGGACTTGCCGCCAATACGGTTCATCGCAATCGCCAAGCTCTCATGGGCTTCCGGCGATATGGACCCTAAACTCATGGCTCCGGTGGCAAAGCGTTTGACAATTTCACTGGCCGGTTCCACTTCCGCCAGCATCACCGGCGCATCACCGGGTTTCAGCTTGAATAAACCGCGCAACGTGCACAGGTGACCGCTTTGCTCGTTAATAATTTTCGCATACCGGGCATACGCCTCGCGGCTGTTGCCCCGGGCGGCCTCCTGCAAACTGGCGATCGATTCCGGGTTCAGCAAATGCTGCTCGCCCTGCTTGCGCCAGGAGTATTGCCCGCCTTCCGGCAGTACCGGCAGGCGTACCTCGCCCTGGTCAATCGGATAGCCGATTTCATGGCGGCGCAAAGCTTCGCGGTATAACACCGGGAAATCCACACCGTCAATTTTTGAGACCGTGCCGGCAAAGCAGCGATCAATGACATTTCGGTGCAGGCCGATGCCTTCAAATATCTGAGCACCCTTATAACTCTGCAGCGTGGAAATGCCCATTTTGCTCATGACTTTATACAGGCCCTTACCGGCCGCTTTAATATAATTTTTGACGAGTTTGTCGTCATCAAGGGCCGAATCAATAAACCCCTCGCGCCGCAGATTCCACAGCGTCTCAAAGGCCAGATACGGGTTAATCGCATCGGCTCCATAACCGATGAGCATCGCATGGTGATGCACCTCGCGTGCTTCACCGGTTTCCACCACCAGGCCGATACGCGTGCGCGTGCCTTGCCGCACCAGGTGATGATGCACGGCGCCACATGCCAGCAACGCCGGCAACGCCACATGCGATTCATCCATGCCGCGATCGGTCAGCACCACCAGAGGATATCCGTCTTCAATGGCTTGCGCAGTTTCCCGACAGATGCGGTCCAGGGCGTCTGTCATGGCCGATGCGCCGCCCTCACGATCAAATACCGCATCAATCGTGCGGGTCTTCCAGCCGCGATGATTTAACGCTTTAATTTTTGCCAATTGTTCATTGGTCAGAATCGGCTGGGGCAACAGCAGGCGGTGGCAATGTTCTTCGCTGGCCTCAAGCAAATTGCGCTCCGGGCCAATATAGCTTTCCAGACTCATCACAATATATTCTTTGTCTGAATCCAGCGGCGGATTGGTCACCTGTGCAAAAGACTGCTTGAAATAATCGTACACCAGTCGCGGCTGATCACTTAAGCACGCCAAAGCGGCGTCATTACCCATGGACCCGATAGCTTCCAAGCCATTGGTGCCCATGGGCAGCAACAACTTCATGAGGTCTTCCGTGGTGTATCCCAGGCACTGGGTTCGCGTCAGCAGCGTTTCCGGGTCAAACCCCGGCACCGCCGCTGGTTTGGCCAATTCATCAAGCGTGATCCGCTGCTTCTGCAGCCACTGTCCGTACGGATGCTCCGCCGCCAGTTGGGATTTAATCTCAGAATCATCAATAATGCGGCCCTGCTGGAAATCAACCAGGAACATGCGTCCCGGTTGCAGACGACCTTTTCGCGCGACATTTTCCGGCGCCACATCCAACACGCCAACCTCACTGGCCATGATGACCAGATCATCTTTGGTTACGTAATACCGGCTGGGCCGCAAACCGTTGCGGTCCAAAACCGCCCCGATCAAATGACCATCCGTAAACGCCACCGAGGCCGGCCCGTCCCAGGGTTCCATTAAGCAGGAGTGATATTCATAAAAAGCGCGACGCCGCGGATCCATGGATTCATGGTTCTGCCACGCCTCGGGAATCATCATCATCACAGCATGGGGTAAGGACCGCCCGTTTTGCACCAGCATTTCCAGACAGTTGTCAAATTCACCCGAATCGGATGAATCACCTTCTATGACGGGTTTAACCAGCTCCACATCCTGCCCGAACGGCCCGCCGGCAAACATGCCTTCACGCGCGTGCATCCAGTTGCTGTTGCCGCGCCGGGTGTTGATTTCACCATTATGCGCCATATACCGCATCGGCTGCGCCCGGCTCCAGGAAGGAAACGTATTGGTGCTGAATCGGGAATGCACCAAGGCCAGGTGCGTTTGATAATCGGCATCCATCAAATCAGCGCGGAAATATTCCCGCACCTGTCCACTGGTGAGTTGCCCCTTGTAAATGACCACCGTGGTCGAAAGGCTGCAAACATAAAAATAGTCACTTTGCGGTAACTCTTCCGCCCGGACAGCCTTGGTGGTGTGCTTGCGGACAAGGTAAAGTTCCCGGTCCAGCGTGTGCTGATCCATGCCTTTGGGACCGGAGATAAACACCATTTTCATCCGCGGTTCGGTGCGTTTGGCAGAGTGGCCGATCATGCTGTTATCCACGGGAACTTCCCGCCAGCCCAGCAACGTAAGATTCCGCTGTTGAATAGCTGTGGCAAATGCCTTTTCACACCAGGCTCGCTGTTCATTATCTGAGGGTAAAAAGATGATTCCAGCGCCGTAATTCCCGGCTGCCGGAAGCGTGATATTGGCATCTTTTTTTGCGACTTTCACCAGAAATTCATGGGGCAGCCCCGTGAGAATCCCGGCCCCGTCGCCCGTATTTTCCTCGCAGCCGCACGCGCCCCGATGCTCCATGTGTTCCAGCATGGTCAAGGCGTCAGAGACAATAGACGGACTTTTGCGGCCTTTAATATGCGCAATAAAGCCTACGCCACAACTGTCATGTTCAAACTGTGGATCATAGAGACCCAGCTTACCGGGTTTAAGGCCCGGGTTATTGTGTACTTCCAACTTAAAAACCTCCATGCCTGAGGCATACCCTCGCTTCAAACAATTCCCGCCGCCGCCCTGCGATACCTGACTAATCAAATCGCAAGTCCTTTATTCTACTTATGACAGGCCACAGGATCAAATACTTTTCGCCCGATACAAAAATTAGATTCCCGCACTGTGGAAGAAATTAAAAATTTCGGATAGGATGCTGGAGATCAACGGGGCGTAGCTCAGCTTGGCTAGAGCGCTTGGTTCGGGACTAAGAGGTCGCAGGTTCGAATCCTGTCGCCCCGATTTTGGCCGCAGGCCAAAATAGAGCAGGAGTTCTGAGAGAGTAGATAGTAGAGCAAAAATCGGCCGAGACAAAAGCGTGGCTGTCGCCGAAACACAGTGCTCCTCCTGCGGTCTACTCTCCACTCTCTACTTTCATGGTGAAATAACCCATGGCCTTCACCTTTGAAAAGATCATCGTTGACCAGCAGGCCAAAATAGAGCAGGAGTTCTGAGAGAGTAGATAGTAGAGCAAAAATCGGCCGAGACAAAAGCGTGGCTGTCGCCGAAACACAGTGCTCCTCCTGCGGTCTACTCTCAACTCTCTACTTTCATGGTGAATTTAGAGCAGATGTTAGAACAGAACAGGAGAGCACCAGCGCCTGCCACCTCTGGGCTTTAATACACACCGGAACTGCGTTTCCTGGGTTGCTCACCCAGCAGCCCCTGAAGCATTTGGATGGCTTCCCATGCCTGCATGGGGGACATACGCTGCAAGTCGAGAGATTGCAGTTGACTGACCACCTGGGATTCCAGCGGATCAAATAAGGCGCTTTGCCCTGCAGCGGCCGTGGCTGCGGCCCGGGGCTTGCCGCGTCCCACATGAACCGCCAATTGTTCCATGAGTTGCCGGGCGCGTTGAATAACACTGCGCGGAATTCCCGCCAGTCGCGCCACCTGCACGCCATAGGAGCGGTCCGCGCTGCCGGGGACAATGCGATGCATGAAAAGAATCTGATCTTCCCATTCCCGCACCAGCACATTGTAATTCATGACCGCCGGGCTGCTTTGCGCCAGTTGTGTCAGTTCATGATAATGCGTAGCAAATAACGTGCGGCAGCGTGTGGTGCCTGAGAGAAATTCGGCGATCGCCCAGGCCAATGCCAGCCCATCGAGCGTGCTGGTACCCCGGCCGACTTCATCGAGAATGACCAGAGAATTCTCGGAAGCATGCAGAAGGATATTGGCGGTCTCGGTCATTTCCACCATAAACGTACTATGCCCCGCCGCCAGATCGTCCGCCGCGCCCACGCGTGTGAAAATGCGATCCACCAGTCCGATGGTGGCCTGCCGGGCCGGCAGATAAAACCCGGCTTGAGCCATGAGCACCAACAACGCGGTTTGCCGAATGTAGGTGGATTTTCCTGCCATATTGGGGCCGGTAATTAATTGCAGCGTTGGGCCGTCGGGGGAAAACTGGATATCATTGGGGACAAAGGTTTCCCCCAGAATTTGCTCTACTACCGGGTGACGGGCGTCACTGATTTGCAGTTCACGCTGGGTCGTGATGACCGGGCGGCAATAGTGGCGCGCCTTGGCCAGATGGGCGATAGAGGCAATGACATCCAGGCGGGCAATCTGCTGGGCAATGGCCTGGAGCGATTCGGATTTCCCGGCCAGGAACTCGCGCAACTGCTCATACAAATTTACTTCCAGCGCCTGGGATCGCTCCTGGGCGTTAAGCAGGTCGCTTTCAAAGGTTTTAAGTTCCGGTGTGATATAACGCTCGGCATTTTTTACGGTTTGCTTGCGGATGAATTCCGGGGGAATTTTCGCCGCATGAACGTGCGTGATTTCAATATAAAATCCGAAAATTTTGTTGTAGCCCACCTTCAGAGAGCTAATACCCGTGCGGGCGGCCAACTCGGATTGATAATTCGCCAGCCATGCCCGGCTATTGGTGGCCAGCGTGCGCAAGCGGTCGAGTTCGGCATCGCATCCGTCGCGAATGACGCCGCCATCCCGCAGATGCGCCGGCGGTTGATCGGCAATCGAGGCACGCACCTTTTCGGCAATTTCCGCAGCCGGGGCGGCCAGCGGAGCCAGTTCATCGGGAGCCTGTTCAAAAAAGCCGCTCTGTCCCGCCAGGCGCATCAGCACCGGAAGTGTCTCCAGTGAGCGCGCCAGCGCAATGAGGTCCCGCGGCGTACACCGGCGGCAGCAGATGCGTGCGGTAATGCGTTCAATATCGGCGCAATCCGTGATGACCAGCCGCAGCTCATTGAGCCGCTCTTCCAGTTCCAGCATCCGCGCCACCATGTTGTAGCGTTGTTCAATGACCGCCGGATCGCGCAACGGAAATAACAGCCAATGCCGCAGCAGCCTTGATCCCATGGGCGTTTTCGTATTATCCAGTGCCCGCACCAGGGACCCTTGCGCCGAATTGTGCCGCATGGATCGATTGATTTCCAGAGATCTTAAAGAGGTCGGATCAATAATCAGGTGCCGCCGCCGTTCAAACGCCCGGGGCGGGTGAAGATGTTCCAGGGCCGCTTTCTGGGTTTCATGCAGGTACGCCAGCAGACCGCCGGCAGCGCGCAGGGCCGGGTTATGATCGTCGTCAAAGCCAAAACCCGCGAAAGTCACAACATTGTAATGCTTCCGAATGGTTTCCGCCGCATGGTGACTGTCGAGTTGCCAGGTGGGCCGGGCGGTCAGCGTGAGTTTGATCGGATCGCACACATGCTGTACCCATGGGGGCACCTGATGATCCGGCGCTTCGGGATAAATCAGTTCGCGCGGGCTGATGCGGGCCAACTCGTCCCGGCAGGCGGAAAGGCAATCCACGAGCGTAAAAAACTTCCCGGTGGATAATTCACACCATGCTAAGGCGGCCCATTGCGTTTCGGCGGCATTCGTCGGCGGGGCCAGCGGATCAATTGTCGCGTGGCCTCCCGGTGGGGCGGCCAGCAGCAGCATGGCTGAGAGAAAATTTTCTTCTGTGCCGTCCAGCATCGTATCTTCGGTCAGGGTGCCGGGGGTTATTAAGCGCGTGACCTGTCGATCAATAACTCCCTTGGCTTGTTTGGGGTCTTCCATTTGCTCGCAGATCGCCACGCGATAACCGGCGGCAATCATCCGTTGCAGATACCCATCGACCGCGTGGTAAGGCACGCCCGCCATGGGAACGGCATTTTCGCCTTTGCTGCGGCTGGTTAACGCTACGCCCAGCGCCCGCGATACAATGCGGGCGTCTTCGTAAAACGTTTCGTAAAAATCCCCGATGCGAAAAAATAAGATCGCATCCGGATACTGGGCTTTATAGGTTTGATATTGCCGCATGGCGGGTGTAAGTTCCGCCGGGTCGATCGTGGCGATGTTCTGTCTATTTAGTTGCTCACCCATAATCGACTATTGTACCGCCTGAGGCGCTAATGCCAACAAGCCCCATGAATGCCCCATGAATGCCTTGAGCCTGTCCGAGTATCCCGCCCCAGTAATAGCCGCAACTGCGCATCGCTGACTCCCGATTCCCGATTCCAGGTTCCAGGTCCCAGGTCCCAGGTCCCAGGTTCCAGATATTTATTGACACGCTGTCATACCGGTTCTATTGTAGCAGCATGGATTCTTGTTCGCGGGTGTATTGAAACAATTTTCGGGAGTGCCCTATGGGGTCAGCTGGATTAATTGTACTGTTCGTGGTTGCACTGGCCGTGGTAATTATTGTGCTGGTCACGGTGGGCAACGTGTTTAATTTGTGGCTGCAGGCTTTTTCCGCGGGTGCGGACATCAGCCTGTTTGATCTTATTGGTATGAAGTTGCGCAAGGTCGATGCCCGGGCCATTGTGACGGCCAAAATTTCCATGGTGCAGGCCGGCCTGCCGGTGGAGACCAATCAGTTGCAGGCCCATTACATGTCCGGCGGCCACGTATTAAATATCGCCAAAGCCATGATCGCCGCCCATCGCGCCAATATCGAGTTGGCCTGGGATCAGGCCACCGCGATAGATCTGGCGGGTCGGGATGTGCTCGAAGCGGTCCAAACCAGTGTTAATCCGCGGGTTATTGATGTCCCCAATGCCGCCAGCGGTCGCCAGACGCATGAAGGCGTGGCCAAGGACGGCATACAGCTGCGTGTCAAGGCGCGCGTCACCGTTCGCACCAACATGCGGCAACTTGTCAGCGGGGCCGGTGAAGAAACAATTGTTGCCCGCGTTGGAGAAGGCATTGTCGCGGCCATTGGGTCCGCGGATACCTATAAGCACGTGCTGGAACAACCGGACATGATCAGCAAAACCGTCCTGGCCAAAGGCTTGGATGCGGGCACCGCGTTTCAGATTTTGTCTATTGACATTGCGGATATGGATGTCAGTGAAAATATCGGTGCGCGGTTACAAATTGCCCAGGCCGAGGCCGCCAAACAATTGGCTCAGGCGGAGGCGGAAAAGCGGCGTGCCTTGGCCGTGGCCCAGGAGCAGGAAAATAAAGCCCTGGCACAGTTTAACCGGGCCAAAGTTATTGAAGCCGAAGCCCAGGTGCCGCTGGCCATGGCCGAGGCGTTTCGCCAGGGCAATTTAGGAATTATGGATTATTACCGCATGAAAAATATGCAGGCCGACACGCAAATGCGAGAATCTATCGGCGGTTCCAACGCCACCGGCTCAGGCACCGATAACCGTCCTGCAGGCTCGTGACGGGTTGCGCAGCGCGTTATAGAGCACCGTGGTGGCAACCCGGTGGTTGGTTGGCGGCATTGGATCAACCACCGGATTATCATCCGGTGCTCCGGGCGCAGCGGCGTGCGACACCCCACAAAGCCGCCGGCTCTTCCGGCGGTGGGATTTCCAGGTTCCAGGTTCTAGGTTCCAGGTTCCAGGTTCCAGGTTCCAGATTCTGCAAAGAAGGAATAAACAATGTCTCAGCTTCCCAAAGACCCCCAGCAACTGGCGCAGGATATTCTTGCCGGACGCATAAGCATCCAGCAACTGCAGGCCGAGCAGGCCCGCCGCCGCACGGCGCAGGAAGCGCTTCGCCAAAATATCCGCACGCGTCCGGCAACTTCTGGTGCGGCAGCTCGGCAGCCCGGCAATCGGCAAGTGGTTAAACCCGTTAATCAGGCATCCGCGTCATCTGGTCGGCAGTCGCGGCCAGCGGCCAAGACCGACCGTAACGCGGCGCGGGCGAATGTAAAACGTACCCCCTCGCAAAATCGCACTGCCGCCGCTCCCGTGGAAACTGCGTCCGATGTTAAGGCTTCCTCCGGCGCAACAAAAACTTCCCCAGTGGCCGCCACCAAGCCAGCCGCCATTCCGCGAACCACGTTGCAAACCGTCCGGGCGGTGATGAATAATCCCCATGCCCTGCGCAGTGTGTTTGTGTTAAGTGAGCTGTTAGATAAGCCACTGTCACTGCGGCAGGATCCGCTGGATCGTTTCTGAATCGGCACCCGCCGCCCCGTAACAAGCTCTGGCCCGATAAACACGGGCATCACGCCAGCATTACGCCGGCATCAAGCCATAGCTCCTTGCACCCCCGCATAACGCGCATGAAAAACCGCCCCTGCGACAGGCACTTAAATGCACCGGATATAAAAATGAATTAACAATAGCGTGTTAGTTCTGATGCACTTTAAGTTCCAGGCCGCTGGCGCGGTAATTTCAGTTCAATCCATTTTTGATCGAACCCTGTTTGCCGTGATACCCCCTTTCGTTAGCTCCGTTAGGTTCATCCGTTGATTATTTTCGACTTTTCTTCGCGGAAACACAAGCAAAAACTTCCAAGTTTTTTTATAGGAACAAATCGCTGATTGCGAAAATTCAGGTTTCAGCCATGCAATTCTTACTCTCTGGGTATAATTCTCCGCATGGCCAAGCCGAAAACTTACTTTGTTTGTCGTGATTGCGGTGCTATTCAGCCCAAATGGATGGGGAAATGTCCGGACTGCAATGCCTGGGACAGTTTTGAACAAATGACCCAGGCAGCCGCGGACCCGCATCGGCCACGCGCCCTATCCGATGCCTCCTCCGAAACTGGACCTGAACGCTATAGTTCTGACGATGATGTCCCCGCCCGGCCCTTATCAGAAATTCCGGAACTGGACATTCCCCGCATGCCCACCGGCCTGCCGGAATTTGATCGCGTCCTGGGCGGCGGCATTGTGCCAGGCGCGGCCGTGCTGCTGGGCGGTGATCCTGGCATTGGCAAATCTACGCTGCTGCTGCAGGCGGGAGATCGCATGGCCCGGCAAGGCCATCGGGTGTTGTATGTCAGCAGTGAGGAATCAGCGCAGCAGACCAAATTGCGGGCCAAGCGACTGGGTGTGGATGATGACCGCCTGCTGATTTACGCGCAAACCAATTTGGAAAAAATCGGTCGGCAAATTCAAAAATTGCGTCCGCATCTGTGCGTGATTGATTCGGTCCAGATGATTTATGAACCCACCAATAATTCGCCGCCGGGCAGCGTTTCCCAACTGCGGGATTGTGCCACGGAACTGGTCTATCTGGCCAAGGCGGGCGGAACGGCGGTATGTCTGGTGGGCCATGTTACCAAACAGGGCCTGCTGGCTGGGCCGAAACTTCTCGAGCATATCGTCGATACGGTGTTGTACTTTGAAGGCGACACGCATCACGATCACCGCATTGTGCGTTGTGTTAAAAATCGTCATGGCAACACCTTGGAAGTGGGACTGTTTCGCATGGGTGCTGCCGGTTTGGAAAGTGTACAGGACGCGTCAGCTCTGCTCATTGAACCGCATGCCGGGTCGCCTCCAGGCAGTGTTATTTGTGCGGTCACCCAGGGTTCCCGCGTGCTGGCACTGGAAATTCAGGCTCTGACGGCCGACAGTATGTTAGGATCAGCCCGCCGCAAGGTCAGTGGTTGCGATGCCAATCGCGTAGCGATGATTATTGCGGTTCTGGAAAAACGCTCCGGCTTACGTCTGGTGGATCAGGATGTGTTTGTCAATGTGGTGGGGGGCATGCGGGTCAATGACCCCGCCGCCGATGCCGCCATCGCTCTGGCCATCGCCGGAGCGCGCATGAAACGCGGCCTTTCCAGCCGCACGCTGGTAATGGGTGAACTGGGCCTGCTGGGAGAATTTCGGCAAATTGGCGCTCTGGCCCAGCGCATCAGCGAAGCCGCCCGCTTAGGCTACAGCCGCCTGCTGGTCCCCATTCACCGCAGCGAAACCGACAAAGCCGCCGCCGCGGCCGTTCCCCAACAGATGCAAATCACCACCTGCCGCACCCTGGACGATGCCCTGACCGCCCTGGAATAACCCACCAACGCCAGGGGCCTTGGCTGCCGCGTTAAACAAGAGCCTGCATTCCTGAAAACGGATCGCAATAGTCTTCCCTTATGGAATCATATCCCCGCCGGCTCATGTATCGCCTCCTCTGGCAGGTTCTCGATGGGGCAAACTTCCCTGGCGTTGGCCTCTTCCAGTTCGACTGGTATTAAGTCAAGCTCGAATGCCTGCGGTGGAGCGTGGAGGATGTGGGGGGGGTCAGAGCTGCCGGTATCGGTGGTACCGGTATCGCTATTCGAACATGTGTCGCCAGCGAATACCGATACCGGTACCGCGATACCATCCGGCATACCGCTGCCTCGCAAGACGCTGCTGGGATTCGCGACAAGTTCGACGAGTTCCACGCAGTTCGCAGGTGCTCCGGGGCCGGAAGATAATTGTTCGCGGCGGCGCAGTAATCCGCGATCAATGGCTTGTTCAATAATTGGCTCCAGTACACCGGCCTCGCGGAATCTGCGACGCTTGCCGCGAATGGCTTTTAGCGTAGTGCGTCCACCCAGGTTGCGAATAATTTCCACCACTTCCTGCACCGGGTCATCGTTCTCCGCTTTGTGCCCCGACCCGGAAGTGCCGAATAAATAACCCGCACTGCGATCACAAAATTCCCATAAGGCCAAGCTGGCCTGAAGGTGGTGCGTTTCAACGGTGCTGCATTGATCCAGCAAGGCATAAACACACGCCAATCGCCGCACCTGCGCCTCCGCCCGGCTGGTAAGTTTGCCGTGCAGACCCGCGTGGCCGCCGGACAGAATCGGGTACTGCTGTTCCCATAAGTTCCACGCCTCGGCACTTAGGTCCATTTCATCAACGCCTGCGGCAAACTGTAGGGCGTTGACCAACCTTTGCCGCAGAGGCTCAATAGCCGCCTCCTGCAAATTTCCCCCGCGCGGTAAAAGTTTGCTCCGGCGCACGCAAGACCATAAAAAGCGATTGCCAAAACCATTGGCGGCATCGGTTTTAGTCAGCTCGGCCGCCAACTCTTCACGGGTAATATGCCCAATAATACTGATGTGCGCCCCCGTGGCTTTTGTGGGCGTGCGGGTCAGCACGTGCAGATCGCCATTATCCCACGCCAGGCGAATCATCGCCGATACGGTATTACCATCCCGTGCGGCCACTTTTAACAGACGGGAAAATTCTGGCTCCAAAGCCATGAGGCGCTTATCCGATTCGCCTTGATCGACCAGTTCCTCGTTTTTGAATACCGGATCGCGCACGGCGAAAATCATTCCTTCACCGCTGGATAATCCGCTTTTAACACGCGTGGCCGCCCATGTCGGATCGCACGGATTCAGTAATCGCAGGGCCTGTGAACCGGCGGTGCCTTTGCGGGCTTTGGAACTATCTCCGCAGCAGACGGCAAAAAGATTCAGACCGTGCCGTGCACCATCGACCATGAAGTGCGGCCGCCGACCCACCATATTGCCAAACAGCACCAGAATGTGCACCAGAATTGCCGCCGGATCGGATTCCGTATGCGGTGCAATCGTGCGAACAATGTCACCGGCCAAGCCATGATAGGCGGCTGGTTCTGGTGGGTCGGGCCAGTAGTCGGTGCCATCGTCAGCGAAACGGGCGCTGATGCTTTGAATGGTCCGCAGGTATTCAGAAGCTGAAACATTTCCCGCCAATAGATTTCGCCCGGCTTGCCATTCCAGCCGTTGCTGATATTTGCTGCGGACAATCTCGCCATACGCTCTCCAGTTTGCCGCGGAGGGCACGCAATTCACCAGCGATTGCAGATAATCAAAGCCGCCGATGCGCTCATAATTGCCGCCGGATTTTAACTCATGCGTCAGCGTGATGCCGTCCAGCGGTTTGTCGGCCTGATAAACGGCGATCATGGCCGCGTAAATAAGGCTATCAGTTTGGCCCCAGAACGCATCGGAACCGCCGGACAACACTGCCATGACATCGGGCAAAATTCCGCCAGCCAGCAGAATGCTTCCCAGCAAAGCCTGCTGCGCTAGGCCATCGTAGGGCACGAATGCCGGATTGCTTTCCGCCGCGTAAGCATCGGGGCCGCTGGCCCGAGAAGAAGATATCGAAGATCGGGTCGAATTCGGATAATTGCCAGCCATTATACACTCCATAATTCAGCCAACGGCAACGCCAGAACGCTGCCAGCGCAGTCGCGAATGGCAATTTTTGCCTTCGGCTCACACCGCACCGGGGCAACATTCACCCTTGGTAACACCCCTGGTAACAGTGGCAGCCACAAGAACCTGCCTGTACGCTGTATACTTCGGCAGTAGCAGATAAGTTAAAAAAAGCGAAAAGAATTTTGTGGAGGAGCACCAAATTGCAGGACCAGACAACCAGATTTCAAACGCTGCACGCCCGTAAAAAGCATTACCGATGTATTCGTCGCCCGGGGCGAGCTGGCCCGGAAGGATGCGAGTTGGCGGCACGGCAGCGCGATATTTAGAAAGCTTGAGAAGCTCTGTTCCCTGCCAGAGGGGATAACCCTTAACGACATGCGTGCCAATCCGATCCTGCAGAACGCAGGTTTTGTGCGGGCCAATATGCAGGGCATTGGCCACCGCGTGACCGGCGAGGTCTGGCGGGAACTCTACCGACTGCTGATTGCACGCAGCCCGGACCTGGCGGAAAAACTTGCGGCTTATGCGCCATAGGATCCGGTCAGAGTATTAACTGCGACAAGACCGCCGATGGGTCAGAGAGACGCGCGAAAATTACCGCGCCGCAACTTCCGCAGTCCCCCGGCAAATCCAATCCCGGCCAGGGTCAGGATACCCGGCCAAACTTCGATAAAAAAAGGTGTCAGATACGTTTTCGAGCACCCGATGATTATCTTGTGTGCAACCGATGGGTTTGAACCGCGGATCACGCGGATCACGCGGATAACGTGGGTAGGAGAAAGCCGGGGTTAGGGCGAAAACGGTGTCGGCTACCTGGGCAGTGAATAATGAGTGATGAATAAAAATCGGGGAACGATGGGATTTCACCGGAGCACCGGATGATAATCCGGTGGTTGATCCCATGCCGCCAACCAACTACCGGGTTGTCACCGCGGTGCTCTGTGACGCGACGATGCCCCCATCAAGCCGTCGAAACTGGGCGGTTACTGAACAGCCGCAACGGGCGAGAGAGCTGTTAGTGGGGCTGGAACCGTAATCAAGCAAAAACGCGGAATAATAGTAGAGGGAGAACGCGAGAATATTTCATCTAGCGTTTCTCCTTCCATGCGTGCCCCTTTGGTTAATCCTGACTATTTAATGGCAAGTCTATGCTTTTACTGCACGGCCAACGCTTTGAAGATTTCCTGCATAAGTTTTTCCGCCGTGATCACGGCCCCGACTCCGAGAATTGCAAACGCCCGCGGTCAGGACCAGCATGGGTGCTGCGCAGCAGACGCAGCACGCGGCACCTTGTTGGCAGCCAAGGCGGAAATCAGCTTCATGCTTATTGCCCGAAGTCGTACAACCGAAGGGCAAACGGCAGCGGCGCAGGCTTGCCATTTTCCAGGCTGTGAACTGAAACATTCCCGCGCCAATTAAGATCGCGACGAACAAGAACGGAACGGCCCGGCTAAGGCCGCCCCAGCGCATGACGGCCGCCGCAAACAGAATGCCCAGCACGTAAATGCCTGCACCGACGGCCTGCCAGACGGTGAAGTACCCGGCCGCCATTGCTGACAAAGACGTGGGCGAGCGGCTTGTTTTAAGAAACATCGGTACCGCGGATGGCAGCATCATGGCTGCCATCATGGCCAACCACATAAGTTGGAAATTCGCAGCGGAGGTGAACCAGGAGTGGCCGTTCATCCGCGTCCACATCATGGACATTGTCCACCCGCCAGGCATGTCCATGCCGCCGTGCATTGTATGACAAAAATAAGCGGTTGCCCCTACGCCGCCGAAAAATGCAAACGCACACATCACGATAAACCCGAGGGGCGGTGAATTTCTCACGCCGCCGCTTGAAAATCGACTTTGCAGTTGGACGGTCATAGGGTTTCCATGCGTTCAAGCGCGGCAGTCTTTCGGCGCCCCAGTTTCGTATTCATCGTGGCGGCGCCACCAGGCACCGGGTTTGGTGCGCGGGCCAGCAAGTGGAGAATATTCCTGCAGCTCCGCTTAACCGTGTCTTTTCTCCGCTGCGATCCGAATCTGTTCCAGTATTTCGCCCCAGCCCTTGGTGACGTTGATCTCGAGTTCTGGTTCCATGAGTCCCATCGCCTGGTGCGTGAATTTCAGCAGGATGCCGTCAGGCTGTTCGGTGAGGCGATACTGGATATGCGAGATTGCGGGATAGGACATCATCATGGGACCCACGATTTCCAGGAGTTTTGGCGGTTTAATCACTTGCACATGACCCCACAGGTGCCCCGCGTTATTGCCCAGATCGCGGAACCAGCGCCCGCCAGGCCATGGCTCAAGCTTCATGTTCAACTGCTGCATGGGGCCGTGCGGCTCCAGCACGCTCTGGAAGACCACCTCCACGGGAGCCGCGATCAGCAACTCTTTAACAATTTGGAAGGTTCTGATGGTGGAATTACTTACTTGTGCGACCATGATTTTACTCCTTGGAATGACGTTGATGACCCGGCGCGGAACGATTCCGCGCCGCAAGGTCCTGTGCAGTTGTTTCGGCGGCTTCTTTTATGCCGGCCAGGTGATCGGTCCATAACTGTTCAAAATGTTGGATCCAGTCATGTACCGGTTTAAGTTCTTCCGCGTTTAACTCATACAAGCGGCGTTGGCCGGCCTTATGAACGGTCACCAGCCCGACTTTTCGCAGGACCCGCAAGTGCTTGGAGACGGCAGGCTGGGGAATCTTGAGCTTGCGCACCAGTTCTGTAACGTCCCGGCGATAGCCCAGGGCCAGCAGATCCACGATTTCCCGTCGCCGGGGTTCGGCGATGGCATTAAAGACATCAGAAGTTGTTGCAGCTCGAGCCATGACGGTATTATATTCCTATAACAGAATATGTCAAGTGGGGTTGAACGGCCGTTGCAAGAACCTGGAACCTGGAATCTGGAATCGAATCCCGGCCAGGGTCAGAATACCCGGCCAAACTTCGATAAAAAAAAGGTGTCAGGTACCGTTTTCGAGCACCCGATGATTATCTTGTGTGCAACCGATGGGTTTGAACCGCGGATCACGCGGATCACGCGGATAACGTGGGTACGAGAAAGCCGGGGTTAGGGCGAAAACGGTGTCAGCTACCTGGGCCGTGAATAATGAATGATGAATAAAAATCGGGGAACGATGGGATTTCACCGGAGCACCGGATGATAATCCGGTTAATGGCAAGTCTATGCTTTTACTGCGCCGCCAACGCTTTGAAAATTTCCTGCATGAGTTTTTCTACTTTGAAGGGCTTGGAAAGCACGGCTGCCAGGCCTTGTTTGGAGGCCTGCACAATGCAGTGATCGGGATCATAGCCAAAGCCGGTCATTAAAATCACCGGCGGGTTATGGCCGATTTTTTGGGCGGCGGCAAACACTTCATAGCCGTTTTTGTGCGGCATGCGGATATCAGAAATCACCAGATCATAGCGCGGCTGTCCGGCCAGGTGGGCCAGGGCCTCGGCACCGTCGGCGGCGGTGTCCACGTGGCAGCCGCAATAAGTCAGTACATAATGAATGGTCTCACGGATATTGGCCTGATCATCGGCTACCAGAATGCGCTTGCCCTGCAGGCGGGGGTCTTTATTGGGAAGGCGGCGTTGATCATGGGCACCAAATACCTGCTGGGGGCTGGAGCACAAACTCCAAAATGTCTGCCGCACGGTGTTGGCGTTGGTGAGAATTGAATTTAACGATTGCAGCAGGACCGCATCACCCAGATTAGCTTCTTTAATAAGCTCTAGATCATAAATCATATCATTAAGCGGGCCGGCCACTTCACAGGCCATTTCCTGCACCAGCTTGCCGCTGCTGCTGCGTTGTTCAAGCATCAGCAGGTCCAGCACATTTAATGCCATGGCCACATAGCGTCCGAAGATCTCCGCGAACTGCCGATCATCTTCCGTGAAAAAAGCATACTGATCTGATTCAATATTTAACACGCCAATCGTTTTGTCATGCAGCATCAGCGGTACGGTTAAACTGGATTTGGCGGTATCCAGGCCGGCAACGTACCGCGGATCCCGGGCAACATCCGCGGAAATATAGGATCTTCCAGTGGCCGCGACATGGCCGCAAATGCCATTGCCCTCCACTTCACAAAACAATTCCGCTTCCATGGCTTCTTCGGGCATGCCTACGGCGATCACCGGTTCAAGCTTATTGTTGGCGGGATCCAGAAGCCGGATGTTAAAATGATCAAAGTGCATGAGTTGGCGCAGGAATTTTATAATGCGTTCTTCCAGCAGTTGTTGCCGTTGCAGAAAATTCAGTTTAGCAATCGCATCTTTTTCCAGGCGAACCAGTTCTCGTCCGGCTTGATCAATGGCATCAAGCTTTTGTTGAAGGCGGCGGGTGTGGGTGGCATCCCAGCAGACAGCAACCACATGCGAAATTCTTTTTTCCTGATTATGAACCGGTGAGCAGACCAGTTCAAAAAACTGCGAATCCCCAATACTGATGGCAAACTTGCGGGAACGGGGAACATGCGTTTCCGGCCGGCTGACCATCTGTGGGTCGGTGAATATTGAAACCGCTTCCATGCAGGCTTTGCCAATGCGCTGAATAACCTCGGGCGACCATTGCTTCATGCGACGGTTGCTCCAGACCATCCGCCCGGCAGGGTTGATCATGCAGACGCCTTCGCCAATCGTATCCAGCACCAGTCCGGATTGCATGGTGGCATGGGCGCGTTCCAGCGGTAAAAAATCTGCGGATTCCGACATGACTATATCAAATGTTCCGCCGCGCAGTTCCGCCACAGCTTGATCCATAGTTGATACGCACACGACCGCGTCATAATTGTGCGAGAGGTTATTGTAGAGATCGGTAGTGCGGAAGTCTGGTCCTGAAAGCACCAGTGCGCGTCGAAGGTTAGATACTACACCCATGCGACACCTTAATAAAGTCTTAACCATTATAGCGTTTCTCCGGATACGGACAATATGTCGTACTCCGAAAGTATCGTAAAAGTGAATGTTTGGGGGTATTTAACAGCGCGACACAAACGTGGGTGCGTCTCTCCGGACAATATGTCACGGTTTTAATCATCGGAATATTTTATTAGATGCTATCTTCGCTGTTCGCCGCTGCTTCTATGCCCGTTGGGCCGGCGGTAGCGCTGCGCTCTGCCAGAGGCTAAATTCCAGGTTTCTGGTTCTCGATTCCGGGTTCATCGCCGCCGCCAGCCAGGTAGTCAGTGAGGATTTGGGCGGCAGCGATGGCGTCGATGCGGCGACGTTTTTGCAGGCGGGTGTATTGGCCTGCAATGCGCGATTCGGCGGCGAAGGTGCTTAGGCGTTCGTCTACGCTGGCAATGCGTTTGCCGGTGGCAGTTTCGAGCAGAGCGATGATCTTTTGCGTAAGCCGGACGCGTGGGCCGGCGGAGCCGTCCATGTTCAGAGGTAGGCCGCAGATGAGAATATCGATTTGTTCTTGTTCAACAATGCGCTTAATGGCTGCGACGAGTTGGGTTTCCGTAAGATTTTCCAGTAACGCAAACGGCGTGGCCAGACGCGTATCGGTATCGGCGATGGCTAAGCCGGTGCGTTTATCCCCGAAGTCGATTGCCATAATTCGTTGTGACATAGTTGTACCTGTTGGAACCGAGAATTTGGAACCTGGAACCTGGAACCTGGAACCTCGCATCTGGCAAAATAGCCGCGCAGCGCTTCAAAACCTTCTAACTTCTAACTCCTAACTCCTAACTCCTCACGTATACTTCTCCGGGTATTGTTGCTGGATCTGGGCTACCAGTTGTTTAATCTGCTCGGTTTTACTGGCCGGGCAGATCAATGTGGCGGCGGGGGTGTGGACGATTACCATGTCCTTCAGGCCGATGGTTGCAATGAGATGGTCGTTTTCGGATATCGCCAGTACTTCAGACGAATCCAGGGACGCCAGTTGGCAGCCGATGGCGCGGTTGGCGGCGGCATCGGGGGAGACTGTGGCGGCTACGGAATTCCAGTTGCCTACATCCAGCCAATTCACTGGCATGGGGACCATCGCAACATGTGTAGATTTCTCCATAACAGCATAGTCAATGCTGATCTTTGGCAGCGTGGGATATATTTCAGCCAGCACACGCTTAAAATCGCCGGTGCCCCAGGCGGCGGCGATTTTCATCACGCCTTCATACGATTGCGGTAAATGCGTTTGCAGTTGCTTTAATATGGTTTGCGTTTTCCAGACAAACATGCCGCTGTTCCAGAAATACTTGCCGGATTGCACATATTGCCGGGCCACAGCTTCCACGGGCTTTTCCTTAAAGGCGGTGACTTTATACGCCCCGGAACCCAGTTCGGTGCCGCGCTCCACATAGCCATAACCTGTTGCGGGATGCGTGGGTTTAATGCCAAAGGTTACCAGATATTCCGGGTATTGATCGACCATGTCAAAGGCGGTGCGCAGAGCGTTCTGAAAAACGTCCAACGGTTCAATAATATGATCCGCGGTGAGAATGGCCATGGCCGAGTCGGGCTGCACTTGGGCCAGCACGGCGGCTGAAAGGGCGACGGCATTGGCGGTATCGCGGCCCATGGGTTCACCGATGACTTGGCTTTCCGGCAACATCGCCAAATCCGCCAGCACTTGGTCGGAATAGTTTGCCGACGTACACACATACACGCCGGCGGGTTCAATGAGGCCCCGCAGTCGGCCTACCGCGATGGACAAAAGCGATTGGCCACCAATAAAACGCAATAGCTGCTTGGGCCGCAAACGTGTGGACATCGGCCAAAGCCGCGTCCCAGAACCACCAGCCATAATCACCGCAAAACGCATTCGAAAATCCTTTCGTCGTAGTAACATTGCCGTACCGCAGGCATCTTGCCCGCATGGTGGACGCGAGGGGGGCAGGCGGCACGCCTGCGTTTCAGTTAACTCCTGCAACCTAATAAAAGGTGTCAGACACCTTTTATCGGTATTTCTAACTCCTAACTTCTAGCTCCTAACTCCTCCCCGCCACTCCTCGTTATAATCGATTTTCGGAAAGGTATAAATGGTGCCGGGTCATTAGCGCCCGGGCAGGCGATCCAGCGTATGAACGGGGACTAACGATGATTCAATATTTTCGACTTCTTGGGGGTGTAATTGTCGCTGCGGTATTGGTGGCGGGGGGTCTGGTCAACGCAGCCAACGCAACCAAACCGTTGGCACCCCCAGCGGATAACTCCATTGTATTAGCCACCCCCAGGATCGACGCACAGAAACATGAATTTACGATCCCAGCGGCTTTTTGGAATGAGCATCTCACAGATTGGTTGGATGTGGCATTATGCGGACGGCCCAGTAATTTTCTTCATGAAACCGTGCTAAGTGTCCAAACCACGCGGCACATCCTTAAAACCGCATTTCTCCGCATTGGCTATCATTCGGCCACCAAGTGGTCACCGGACCTTAGCGATTTTGGTTTCATTCGCGGGCAGCCGGTGCTGATATTGGTGAAGTTCCGAAGCCCAGGCACTGGCAAGGAGCAGACCTTTCTTCTGGATGAATTAATTGAATTCCGCGCCTGGCACATTTCCGTAGGGCCTTTCGGTTGGCTGTATCTGGGGACGCATAACCCGTACGGATCTGCGGTGCCGCAACCGCAGCCGCGGGCGGGGCAGCACGTTGATCCGGCGGTTATTCTGGCGGACGACCCGCAGGCGGCGATGCAGTTTCGCGGCATTCAACATGCCTCGCAAGCCCTGCTGGATTTTCCGCTTTGTTTTGATAACTGGATATTTCCTAATATCCGTTATCACCGTAATGTCGCGGTGCTTTCCATGAAGGTTTTCAACAGCAATGGGAAAGTGCCGGTGCAGTTGGTTGTTCGCCGGGTTTCGGAGGTGCAATATCTGCAGGCCGCGGAAAAATATTGGCACGATCCGGCGTTTGCAGCCTATATTCAGCAGCAGTTGCCGGTGGCAAAATATGTGGATGCGGCACGGCGAAAGTTGTGGCATGGGATTCACACAAAACATCTTTCATGGACGAATTGGCGGGTAGAACGCTGTGTAGCGCAGTTGCAGTACGGATACGCGCAGCTTCAGGCGGCATGGGTGGCGTGGGATGTGGCCCATGCGCGATTCCGCGCCGCCAATAGTTTGTCAAAGGTGCAGGTGGCGGCGCAGGCAAAATTGTTTTTATCGCATCTGCAGCAGCTTGCGCAAAGCGATCATCAGCAATGGCTGGCGACGCAGGCATTTGACCAATTGCGCCAACTTAAAAAATCGCACACGAAAGCGAATGCTGGGGCGATTCGGCGTTTGCAAGCGGCGGAATTGGCCGGCCGATCACAGGCGCTGCTGTATTCAAATAAGCAGGATTTGGAATTCTGGCAGCACAAAAAGCAGAACCTCAAACCCAATGATCCGCGAAAAATCTGGATACGCGATGTCAAGAGTCAATGTGCCTTGGCCCAGGCTCAAAAAGCAATGGGGGAGGCAGGCTTGGCGTATGCGGCAGCGATGAAGGCCGGCGGGGCAGAGAAGGCACAGCACCAGTATCTTGCGGCGATTTTGCAGGTGTCTTTGGCCAAGGAAAAAGTGGCGTTGGTCAATGTGGATTTCCACGTTACCAATGATCAGGGCTTTGCCAGCGCCCGGCATATGGCCGCGTTAAAAGCGCAAAAAGCGGCAATTGTCAAGCAAATTAAGCAGATTATCGCGCAGCTAAATAAGCTCAAGCGTTAGCGTCGCCCGTCAAGGCGTTGAAATTTGAAATTTGAAATTTCGCATTCACCCGCGCCAGCGCTTCCGTGTCCCTGTCCCCCGTAACCCGTCCCCCGTAACCTACACCCGTATATGCCCATTGCCCGTGACAATAAATTTATACGTGCATAAATCTGCGGCGCCCATGGGGCCGCGGGCATGGAGTTTATCCGTGCTGATGCCGATTTCTGCGCCTAAACCATATTCAAATCCATCCGCCCAGCGGGTGGATGCATTGACCATGACACTGGCGGAGTCCACGTTCTGGATGAATTTATTGGCCGCGGCAATATCGCCGGTAACAATGGCATCGGTGTGTTGTGAACCGTATTGCGTGATATGGGCAATGGCTTCATCAATGGAATTTACCTGCTTGATGGCCACAATCAAATCCAGATATTCGGCTCCCCAGTCTGATTCCACCGCCAGTTTGGCGTTTTGCAAAAGCCCCTGGCTGCGGGCATCGGCACGCATTTCCACTTTGGCTTCGCGAAATTTGGCAGCCAGACGCGGTAGAATGCGTGCGGAAATATCTTTATGAACAAGAATACATTCCGCGGTGTTGCACACAGCGCAGCCATCGACTTTAGCGCTTACTGCGATCGCCACAGCCATGTCAGCATCTGCATATTTATCAATATAGATGTGACAGACGCCTTTATAATGTTTAATAACCGGAATGGTGGCTTGATCCACCACCGCACGAATCAGCGATTCGCCGCCACGGGGAATCGCCAGGTCCACCAAGCCTTCCGCGGTCACCAGCACGCCCACGGCCGCTCGGTCGGCTGTGGCGATCAACTGTACGGCATCCGGGTTTACCTGCGCGGCCACCAGCGATTCACGGATAATTTTGGCAATCGCCGTATTGCTGTGCAAAGATTCCTTACCGCCGCGCAGGATGCAGGCATTGCCGCTTTTCAGACACAGGGCCGCCGCATCGCTGGTGACATTGGGCCGGCTTTCATAAATAATGGCAATAACGCCAATGGGAACGCGGCGTTTTTCAATGCGCAGTCCATTAGGACGGTCATACGCTTCCATGGTTTGGCCGACGGGATCCGTTTGGCCCGCGATTTCACGGACGCTGGCGGCCATGGCTTCGAGTTTCTTTTCAGATAAAGTCAGCCGGGAAATCATGGGCAACGCCAGATTGCTGTTTTTGGCCTCTCGCAGGTCGATCACATTGGCCGCCAGGACTTCGGCTTTGTGGGCAATAAGGCCATCGGCAATGCGGAGCAGAGCTGCGTTGCGAACATTCCCGCTCAACGTGGCGAGTTGGCGTGCCGCCTGCCGCGCCTGCCGGGCCATGTGCATTACTTCCTGAGTAACATCAGCCGAATCGACCATGGGCTTATTGGCCGACTGATTTTCAGCATTCCGTTCTGTGGCACTTTCCATCATCATTCCAATTGAAATATCAGGTTAGCGAGCTGCTGCGATCGGTGTTCGGGGTTACCAGGGGTGCAGAGCCGGAAGTGGGTTGCGAACCATGGAGCACTTTCACCGCTGAAAATTCATCCAGGTTCAGAACCACCTTTTCGCCATCGTCTTTCTGGATAATCAGTCGATCCAGCCACAGGTGCTCTCCCTTGTTGCGGGCGAACCAACTGCCGCTTTCCTGCCGCTCCTGCCGAAGCACCGTACCGATCACGCTGATGGGGTATACGTGCGATCTCTGGGCGATCTGCTGTGTGACCTCGACCCGCGTGCCGGGGATGTACAGCAGTGTTTTTTGAGAATCATTTAACGCGGCGGATGTTTGCGATTCATTCAAGGGTTCATCTCCTGCTCTTAGCACCCGCGCTTTGCTAAGCCTGATGCCAGAGAAATTCAAGCCGTGCAACATACCCTCTGGCCGCTGCGCAGGCAAGCGCGGGCAAATCGTGTGTATGGGCCGGGTTGTCATTGACGGGGGATAATGGTACTATGGATGGCTTGTCAGGGCATAAAAGATTTGCTTTTATGAACCTTGATGACTTTGCTGGAATTGTTACAACAGAGGAAATCAGGTTTAACACATGACGACCACAACCGCAGCCCCAATCGTAAATACACCCATGCCACGCGACGCCGGCAAGGCCAAATCTCTTTTTGAGCAGGCTATGAAGTTGGCGCACGCCGGCAACATCGTACAAGCCGCTGAGAAGCTGGAAGAAGCCCATCAGGCTGATCCGGAAAATGAAGATATCGCATTCAAGCTCGCTTATTATGCCGATCTTCTCGGGGATGATGAATTGTCACTGTCCATCTATGAATCGTTGGCACAGCATCAACCAACCCGTGAAGGGGTGCTGCTGAATCTTTCCGTGTTGTATGAAGATGCCGGTTATTATGATGAAGCCGAAGAATGCCTGCACCGGCTTCTGTCAGTAAAACCCAATAATCCGCATGGACGCATGTATTATGAACATGTGGACAGCTCAATGTATATGGAAGTGCAGGATGATTCTGATAAACGCATTCTGCCACGCAATATGCTTCTGGAATTGCCCACTACTGATTTTGAACTTTCCGTACGTGCCCGCAATTGCCTGAAGAAAATGAATATCCGTACGCTGGGCGATTTAGTTCGCACCAGTGAGGCTGAGCTTATCAGCTATAAAAATTTTGGGGAAACCAGCCTGGATGAAATCCGGGAAATGCTTTCCAAGAAAGGCCTGCGACTGGGTCAGGCGGTGGATGAAGCCCGGCAGCAGCAGCGGCAGGAACTCATTAAGCAGGTGGCCGCCAAGGTCCCTGAAGCAGTATTGAATAAACTGGTCACGGAAATGGATCTTTCCGTTCGCGCCAGCAAGGCTTTGCAACGTCTGGGCATCAACACCCTGGGGGACCTGGCCAGCCGCACGGAAGCGGAACTCATGGGTGTGAAAAACTTCGGTCAGACCAGCTTGGAAGAAGTTAAGCAGAAGCTCACTGAGTTCGCACTGTCTTTACGCCGCGTTGAGTAAAAATTGCTTCGGCTAGTTCGGTCTGATGCGATCGGCTGCAAAGGCAATAGTGGCAGAGGTACCATAGGCGTCCCGCCTGCTTTTATCGTGTTTTCGATGCCGGCAAGATGCCTGCTGAACCACGGCATTCCATCGCCTGTTTATCCCATGGGGTGGCGATCGGATTATGGTGTTGAAAACACCATCAAAGCGTGAACGCATTTTATTGCAAAGGGGTCATGGATGATCCGTATCGCACGTCGCTTACCACGTTTTGTTCCGTTAATCGGAGCCACTTTGACTGGCTTGCTGCTGTGCGGTTGCCAGACCACACCATCGACTATTTCCTATAATGCAGTTCCGTCGCCGCCCAGCGTCAGTTCCTTGACTCGAGAACCGGCGCCGCCCACGGTATCTCCTGTTATGCCACCGGCATTTCCTGCTGTGCCGGCTATTTTGCCAAAACCCAAAATTCTCGGGCCACTGTATCCGGGCATTATTCATTTAGCTTCGTGGATGCAAGAGCCATGGATTCGCGTGCGCATTACGCAGGAATCCGTCACGCCGCCTTACATCAATGCTCGCCTTTATCGCGGGACCGTACAAATCGTGCACCTGGCAGATGGGAAATATGCCGCCATCAATAGTTTGCCCATTGAAAGTTATCTGGCGGGCGTGCTTTCACGCGAATTGTATCGCAGTTGGCTGCCCGCCACTTATCGGGCACAAGCGGTTGCAGCACGAACGTATGCGCTTTATCAGATAGAGACCTTTGGCCGCACCCACGCCTGGGATGTTACTGGCGGTCAAAATTCTCAGGTGTATGGTGGGAAAAATGCGGAAACCCCACGTGCATGGAACGCCGTGCGGGCTACCGCCGGCGATATTATGGAAACCCGGGACAACCAGGAAATGGGGTTGTTCTGCGCCTTTTATTCAGCCTGTAATGGCGGCGCTTCACAAAGCGCAGCCGAAGCGTGGGGCGATGCTTCCGTGCCGGCTTTGGTCAACCGACTGTTTGGCACGCTGGATGCGAACTGCCCAAAATTTACCTGGCCGACAATGACGTTGAGCCTGCAGCAAATCACGCAGGCCGTGACTTGGTGGGGCCAGAAAAATGACCTGCCGTATCTCGCGGAGCTTGGGCCTATTGTGTCAGTGCGCATTACTCAACGAAACCCCATTACCCGCCGGCCTATGATTATTACGCTTCGAGATGTTGCAGGACATGTTGGGAAAATGCGCGCGGAGGAATTCCGGCTGGCTCTGGCACTGGATCCGATGCGGACCGTGCCGGCACCACCGAGCAGCTTTTTTATGATTCAACGCGATGGCAATAATATTCAACTCGTCGATGGGCATGGCTTTGGCCATGGCATTGGATTATCGCAGTGGGGAGCACAGACGCTGGCCCAACGCGGCTGGCCGGCGCGATCCATTTTGCAAACCTATTATCCGCACTCCTGGATTCACAAGGAATGGTAAGGATAGGACGAGGAGTTTAGGAGTTAGAAGTTAGAAGATTTTATGAAGCAGCATGTTTACCCGCTAGCAAAATAGAAGCGCCAGCGCTTCCAAAACATTCTAACTTCTAACTTCTAACCTCTAACTTCTAACTCCTAACTCCTGCGTTCTCGCCCGCCCAACTTACACGTCCAGATTCTTAACATCCAAGGCGTGTTCTTCAATATACCGTCGGCGACGTTCCACGTTTTCCCCCATCAGCGTGCTGAACATTGCTTCGGCGTTGGAAGCACCTTCGAGTGTCACCCGCAGCAGCGTGCGGCGTGCCGGGTCCATGGTGGTGGCCCAGAGTTCCTCGGCATTCATTTCTCCCAAGCCTTTGAATCGCTTCACTTCGATTCCCTGTTTGGCGATTTCCTGAATGGTAGAAACAATGTCCGCCAGGCCGGCGATATCGCGTTTGAAATCGCTGCCGCTTTCCACCAGGTAGCGCGTCATTTTGCGTTCGCCGCTGTCGAGTTCTTCGAACTTCAGGAAGTAATCTTCGATGGGCAGGTCCATGGCCTTGAGTTTTTCAAAACTCTTTTCCAACTCGCGGTTTTCACTAAGTTCCTCATTTTTTTCCAGGCGTCGCTGAGCTTTCTTTTTGGCTTCCGCAGCTTCAGCGGATAGCTTGCCGTTGGTGGTGGAACCGTTGACGGAAGCATCCGCGGTTTCGACCGTCCGCGCAATGGCCATGAGTTCGGCAATTTTATTGTTTTCGCAATAGGCTTCGTATTCTTCGATGGTGTAGAAGAAGGATTCATGCCCATCCAGAATTACGCGGTAATGTGGAAGCGTGCCATGTTCAACGCGCATGTGCAGCAATTTGGTAAAGGGCAATCCGCGGCGCTCTGCCACCAGGGCCAGGTCCTGCACCTGCTCCAGCAATTGCACCGCTTTTTTGAGATCTGCGCCTTTCAGACGGCCCTTTTCGCCACCTTTTTTGTCGCGTATGACCAGGCTTGTACCGTCGGTACCTAGCTCCAAATATGTTTTACGCATGGCCGGTTCATTTCGCACGTATTCAACATGTTTTTTCCGTGTCACCTGGTACAACGGCGGCTGGGCGATATACACGCGTCCGTCCCGGATCAACTGCGTCATTTGACGGAAGAAGAAGGTTAAAAGCAGCGTGCGGATGTGCGAACCGTCCACATCGGCGTCAGTCATGATCACCAGTTTGCCGTAACGCAGTTTGGTCATGTCCATGTCACTGGCACCAATACCGCAAGCCAGAGCTTGAACGATGGTGCGGATTTCCTCATGACCAAGCATCTTATCAACGCGCGCTTTTTCCACATTTAAAATTTTGCCCTTGATGGGCAATATGGCTTGAAATACGCGATCGCGCCCGGCCTTGGCCGTGCCACCGGCGGACTGCCCTTCGACGATGTAAAGTTCTGTGGATTCCATATCGCGGCTGGAACAATCCGCGAGCTTGCCGGGAAGGCCACCGCTGGTTAAGGCACCTTTCCGCGTGAGTTCCCGGGCCTTGCGGGCAGCTTCGCGTGCCTGCCTTGCCAGGACGCCTTTTTGAATAATTCGTTTGGCATCGCCGGGATGTTCTTCCAGCCAGATGCCCAGGGCTTCATTAACAGCACTGGAAACAAACCCTTCCACTTCGCCGTTGCCGAGCTTGTCCTTGGTTTGCCCTTCAAACTGCGGATTAGGCACTTTGACCGAGACAATGGCGGATAGGCCCTCGCGCAAATCGTCGCCGTTGGGCATTTCCTTTTCATCTTTTATAAGATTATTGGATTTGGCATAAAAATTCAGCGTGCGGGTCAAGGCCGTCTTAAAGCCTGACAAGTGCGTGCCGCCGCCCGGGGTATTAATATTATTAGCGAAGCTGTGCAGGCTTTCGGCGTAGCCGTCGTTGTATTGTACCGCCACCTGCACGGACATCGGGTTTTCCTGGCCTTGTTCTTGCCGCTCCAGGTATACCACCTGTGCGTGTATGACATCCTTGCCTTCGTTGAGCTGCTTGACGAACTGGATAATTCCCTTGGTGTACTTGAATTCGTCTTTCTTGCCGGTGCGTTCATCTTCCAGATAAAACGCGAGGCTTTCATTAAGATAAGCCAATTCCCGACACCGCGCTACGATGCGGTCATAGTCAAAGTTAATTTCGGGAAAAATCTGAGAATCAGGCTTAAACGTTACCTTGGTGCCTGATTTTGCCCGCTTGCCGACGGCTTTGATTTCGGAAGATTTAACGCCCCGCTCAAATTCCATGTTGTAGACCTTGCCGTCGCGGCAAACTTCCACAATGGTCCACTCCGAAAGGGCATTGACCACTGAGGCACCCACGCCATGCAAACCGCCGGAGACTTTATATCCGCCACCGCCGAATTTTCCGCCGGCGTGCAGATCGCACATAACCACTTCCAGTGTCGATTTTTTTTCCGTCGGGTGCATGCCTACAGGAATGCCGCGACCGTCATCACTGACACTCACCGAGCCGTCAGCATGAATGGTTACCCAGATGCTGTCACAGAAGCCGGCCATGGCCTCATCGACCGAATTATTGACAATTTCCCACACCAGATGGTGCAGGCCCCGGGTGGTGGTATCACCAATGTACATGCCGGGACGCTTCCGCACCGGATCCAGTCCTTTCAGGGCCTGAATGGCAGATTCATCATAAGCCTGTGAAACACGTGACGGTGTGTCCATTGTAGCGGTAGACGGTGGCGGCGTAGCCATGAGTACTCCTGATTATGGCGGGATAACGGAGGGCAAAATACGTCAGAATAAGCCCGATTTTTCCGCTTTCCTCGCCGGGAATCCAAGTCCTTAGTATACCTGAAAATCAGCAGTTTTCCCAGCGGTATTCCAAGTGGAATTAAATTCGTTGGCTTTCCTGGGCGAGGAAATTTCCCAGTGGAATGGCCTGGGTGTTGTGATTCAACATGAAGCTTTCAGTGCCGGGATATATGACGATTTTTCGCGTGGCTCCAATGTCCTGACAAGCCGTGTGAAACCCCCGCGCCGGTGCGGGATTATTAATGGACCGTTTGACCTCAATGGCCCAGATGTCCTTGGGAGCGTGCTCAAGAACCAAGTCGATCTCCGCTCCCGCGCTGGAACGATAAAAAGATGCCTGCGCCGATGGCGGTATAGCTGCAAGGATGTTCTCAATGACGAACCCTTCCCAACTCCAGCCGGAAATGGGATGGCCCAGTAACTCTTCCCCGTTGCGTATGCCCAGCAGGGCATGCACCAAGCCACTGTCACGGACATAAACCTTTGGAGATCGCGTTAAACGTTTTTTAGTATTGGCCAGATACGGAGGAAGGCGGCGCACCAGCAGAAGATCAACCATGATATCCAAGTATCGCGCTACGGTCTGGCCGCTGATTCCGTTGGCTTGTGCGAGTTGTGCCGCATTGAGCAGTTGTCCCTGACTATGGGCAAGCATCTGCCAGAACCGGTGAAGCGTATGGGCGGGAATGCGCGGGCCAAGGGCGGGGACGTCCCGCTCCAGATAGGTTTGGATGAATTGCGCTCGCCACTGAAAACTCTCTGCATCAGTCGTGGCTAGAAAACTTTCCGGAAACCCACCCCGCGACCAGAGCATAGCCTCAGCATGCGTCACTGTAGAGGCTACCTCATTGGCCAGAAGGGGAGAAAGTTCAATGGACGCGATTCTGCCCGCCAGCGTTTCGGCGGACTGCTGCAACAAATCCATGGACGCCGAACCGAGAAGGAGAAAATGGCCTGCCTTCGAGCCGGCACGGCGGCGGCGGTCGATCAGCGCTCGCAGGGTTTGGAATATCCCAGGCAGGCGATGAATCTCATCAATAATGACTAATTTATCGGTGTGCCGCTGAAGATAAAGTTCCGGCTCCGTCAATTTGGCTAAATCCGAGGGCAACTCAAGATCAAGATAAATCTCGCTGCGATTTTGCGCCTCGGCGATGGAGTGAGCGAGTGTGGTTTTGCCTACCTGCCGTGGGCCAAGCAGGGCCACGGCGGGGAATGCCTTCAGAAGCGCCGCGACCCGGGTTTGAGCAATTCTGTGAATCATAACCTTGCAATTATGCCACGACATGGAAGATTTACAAGGTTAAATTTGAAATTATGTCTTAATATTCACTATTAAGAATAAAATGGGCGGTCCAGTACGTGGATTCTGGCGCCATTGGGTGAGTGGCTTTCTCAGGTAAATATGGTCCCCGGTTAATGCCGACCTTTCGGCCCGCGCTTAAATTTGGTCTGCTGCGGCTTGGCGGTGGGGCGGTTGGCCAGGCGATTGGCGATGCCTTCATCAATGGCCGCCGCCAACGCATGCTGGTGCTGCGCGTCGTGGTCGGTATTATTTCCCCCAGCCTCCGGCGGCGAAGCCCCGGAAGGACTCTGTGCGGCAGCATGGAGTTCCTTGATTCGGTCCCGCAAATCGGCAGCCTTTTCAAATTCCAGATTGTTAGCCGCCGTGAGCATTTCCTCCTCCAGCATGCGGATCATTTCCTGCTGGTCAAATTCCGATTCTGATTCCGAGATCATTTCCCGTGCCACGCGCCGGGCCTTGAGTTCCAGTTCAATGCCATGCCGGATGGCTTTCTGAACCGTCTGCGGGGTGATGCCGTTGGCGGTGTTCCAAGCTTCCTGAATCTTGCGGCGCCGAAGTGTTTCATCAATGGCCCGCTGCATGGCGGGAGTGATCTTATCGCCATATAAAAATACTTTGGCGTCCACATTTCGCGCGCAACGACCGATCATCTGAATCAGCGATGTTTCGCTGCGCAAAAAGCCCTGCTTATCAGCATCCATGATGGCGACCATGGAAACTTCCGGCAAATCCAGGCCTTCCCGCAGCAGATTCACGCCAATCAGGCAGTCAAAGGCGCCTTCGCGTAATTCCCGGAGAATATCAATGCGGTCAAATGTTTGTATTTCGCTGTGTAAATATTTACTGCGCAATCCTGCCTGCCCCAGATAGTGCGATAAATCCTCAGCCAGCCGCTTGGTCAGCGTTGTTACCAGGGTCCGCTGGCCATTTTGGGCCCGAAGTTTTGCTTCTTCCAGTAAATCGGCCACTTGTCCCTGTGCGGGCCGCACTTCAATAACCGGATCAATCAGGCCGGTGGGCCGGATAATTTGTTCCACCACTTCCCCGCCAGTGAGTTCCAACTCATATTTGGCCGGTGTGGCAGATACAAACAGCACCTGGTTCCACATACCCGCAAATTCTTCAAAGCGCATCGGGCGGTTGTCCAGGGCCGAGGGTAAACGGAATCCATGTTCTACCAGCACTTCTTTGCGGTGGCGATCGGCGGAATACATGGCGTTGATCTGCGGAATGGTCACGTGCGATTCGTCAATCATCAGGATGTAATCCTTAGGGAAATAATCAACCAGCGTGGATGGCTTGGCCCCCGGCGCAGAGCCGGAAATGTGGCGGGAGTAATTCTCAATTCCCTGGCAAAACCCTGCCTCCAGCATCATTTCCATATCATATTTGGTGCGGGCAAAGAGACGCTGGGCTTCCAGGAGTTTACCCTGTTGCCGCAGTTCCCGGCACCGTTGTTCGAGTTCCTGCTGAATATCGTGAACGGCACGCACCATCGTGCTGTCATCGGCGACATAATGTTTGGCAGGAAACACAAACGCTGTAGCTTCTTCCGTAAGCCGCTCACCGCTGACGGGGTGGATATGCCAGATGGATTCAATGTCATCACCGAACATTTCCAGACGCAAGGCGGTGATTTCATACGCCGGAAATATTTCAATCACATCGCCGCGCACGCGAAATGTCCCACGCTTAAATTCAATATCATTACGTTCATACTGCACGTCTATAAGTGCCCGCAAAAGTTCTTCCCGGCCCAGGGCCGCTCCGCGCTGCAGGGAGATAACCTTCTTTTTATATTGTTCCGGCGAGCCTAAACCGAATATACAACTCACGGAGGCTACCACCATCACATCCCGGCGGCTTATCAGAGCACTGGTGGTAGCTAAGCGCAAGCGGTCCAGATCATCGTTGCGCGCGGCATCTTTTTCAATGTAAATATCGCGCTGCGGAATATAGGCTTCCGGTTGATAGTAGTCATAGTAGCTGACAAAATAATTGACCGCATTGTGCGGTAGAATCTCGCGAAATTCTTCATACAGTTGTGCGGCCAGCGTTTTGTTATGACTAACCACCAGCACGGGGCGGTTGAGTTGTGCGGCGACATGGGCCATGGTAAACGTCTTACCCGACCCCGTCACACCCATGAGAACCTGATATTTTTCCCCAGCGGAAAACGCTCGAGTAATTTTTTCAATAGCCTGCGGCTGATCGCCCGTGGGCTTGAATGGGCTTTCAATTCTGTATTCCTGTACGGCCATAGCGCATTTCCCAAAGCTTATCCAACCAACATTATAGCAGCGCCCAGGACAGTTGCAGCAGGGGATGGGTTGAGGTTACAGGGGACAGATTACAGAGGCATGTGCCACAAAGCCGCCGGCTATGCCGGCGGTGGAACCTGCTGGAAATATCCCGTAACCGATAATCTGATCCGGCCGTATGCTGCGATGTGAGACTGCCTGATTCAAGGCCACATTGAAAATGGATTAGTTTCCGATTTTACCGCGCATGGCGCGAATGGCGCACCAGCTGTTGGCCGCTTGAAAAAGCAATGCCGCGGCGGCCACGGTGCAACCGGCGGTGGGCCACCACAGCCAATTCCATCCGGTCAGCCAGGCTGCCAGAGCCAATAGGATCGCCAAGAGCATGATCAGCGTGCCGATGGTTCCGCGGACGCTGGATCCCTGGGCGTCAATATTGCATGCCAATTTCATTTTCATTCCTGTTACGTAGCGTCACGGCACTGAGGCACTTCCCGGCAGCGCCACCAATGACTTACCGCCCGCCACTATTTTAACCTTTAATACTGCCGCTTGCGATGCCGGCACGCATAGTCCCTGCGCGCCATCTGTGCAGTAAGCATAATATACTTTAACCTGCCAGGGTAAAAGCCTGTCCGCTTTTGCCATCGCCAAGGTGGCCGGCGTGATGTTGAAGTTTACAGGAATTTTGCCGTGGGCATTAACCGATTCTTCGGCGATAACATGTGAGCCGCTGGTGATGCGCAAACTAATTGGAATATCCGGAGTTAAGTGCGTTAAGGGAGGCAGCTTCGGATTAAATTGCAGCGTAAGTGTTTTAGCAGGATCCACCCGCACGGCTAAGGCTGGTCCACTCGGAGCCGATGTTACGCGCGATGCGATATGCACCGGTGCCTGCGGCGGAGTCAGGCCGGTAATAACTAATTGGTGCCAAGTTTTGGTAACAGCATCCATTTCGACAATCCGCTGGTTGTTGGTATCGGCGATAAAAATATCATGTCCGGACACGTTCAGGCCGCCCGGTTCATTAAGTTTCAACGGGCCGCCGGGGTGGCCGGTTCCGGGTTTACCGTCGCCGGCATAGGTTGAAACCATCCGAGTCACTGGGTTAATAAGCCGCAATTTGTCGTTGTAAGTGTCGGCCACAAGAATATTGTGCCCCAGCATTGCTACACCTAAATCATGTTGCAGCAACGCTGTATTCGGGCCGCCATCTTTATCGCCGAAATCAAACAATCCATGCCCGATCACGGTGAACACTTTCATGGTTTTCAGATTCAATCCGCGAACGGCACTATTTTCACTATCCGCAAAATACAGAATATTGCCGTGCAGCACCAGGCCCGATGGTTGCGCCAGCATCGCCTGATCGGCGGGGCCGTTTTGCAGTCCTTCGCCGCCGGTACCCGCTAATGCCGAAGCCCGATGCGTGAGCAGATTTTCGGTCCATAGCTGATGCTCGCCAGCCATTGCAATGTAAAGTGTATGGCCGCGGGCTGCCAAATCCCATGGCGAATTAATTCCCTGCTGCGTTCCAATGCCGCCGCCGGTGGTATCGTAAACCTCGTGTCCGTTTCCCAGCACCGTGGAAACGTTGCCCGTTTGTAAATTGATCTTGCGGATGTATTCCCCCATCGTGTCCGCCACATACAAAGCACCATGATCCACCGCCATCCCCTGCGGCGCATCAAACTCCGCCTGCTTAGCCGGGCCGTCCACGTGACCGCGTCGGCTATTGCCGTATATTGCGACAAGCTTGCAGTGGCCCAGTGCATCAGGCCATGTAGTTTCGACAATTCGATTGTGGCCCGTATCGGCAACAAGCAGGCGGTGAATTTTTGAATCCGCAATAATTTTTCCCGGAAACAGCAACCCGCTGGCGGACACCAGCGTGTGCTGCACAGGCAGATTCAGCCCGTGTGCCGCCAGCGTGCCGGCCTTGCGGTCGGCAGCAATTGTTTTTGCAATAACCCGCTTAAGCGAGCGGTAGCCGGCTTCGCCAGCCACCGAGCCAACTTCATGGCCTGAAGCATCCACCAGCACCAATGTCGGCCAGGCATTTACGCCGTACATATTCCATATCGTCATGTGCTGATCAACCACCACCGGGTTAGTAATGCCATAACGCAGCACCGCATCCCGCACGTGCGATGCGATTGCCTCATTGGTGAACTTGGCGCTTTCTACACCAATAATTTCAAAGGGCTCTTTGGCAAAATGATGCAAAAGCCGCTCTTCTGTTGGAATTAGGTGAATGCAGTTAATGCACCCATAAGTCCAAAAATCCAACAGCACCACCTGACCCTTCAACTGATGTTGAAAGCTTAGCGGTTCGGGCGTGTTGATCCATGTATAATCAGCCGGAAAATCCGGGGCCTTTATTCCCGTTGCCGCATCACCGAGCACCGGATTATTATTGGCGGTAAAAAAATTGTAGGTAAGCAATCCGACGCCGGCCAGGCCCAGGAACATCACCGCGGTTAACACACGATTCGCTTTGCTATACATAACCGTCCATCCTGGTAAAAGCCGACCCAGTTCAGGCAATCAACAAGCCCGCAGGCGCTGCTTATTATACGCAGACGCGCTGGGTCACGGATGTTTGGTCGTGTAAATTCTTACAGTCTTACACAGGCCGTTAGTGTGCTGGCCTAAGTGCCCTATGCTCCGGCTCGTTGCGCGGGCACCGCCGGATGTTCATGAACGGCCCGCATATCACCTGCGGTGCTGCAATCCAGATACAGGCTGAAAACTTCGGGTATTGCGACAATGCCGTTACCTTTAAGAATCTGTGAGCTGTGTTGCAGCATCAATGGCCAGATCGCTTTACGGTCTGATTCCGGAATAGGGCGCCGGGCAACTTCGGCAATTGGTACCCATTCCAGTCGCCCTTCAGGAATTTCCAACTCGGTCAATGTGATGCTGCGGACAACTTCAAAACAGAACATCAACCAATGCGTGGCTCCTTCGTAGGCCTTTTCCGCCACAAGGCCGCAAAGTCGAATATCGCTGTATTCCAACGCCAAGCCTATTTCCTCTTGTACCTCCCGAATCGCGCACTGATAAGGCGACTCGCCGATGCCCCGTTCCAGCTTCCCACCGATGGGGGAGTACAACCCCTGATTGGGTGCCTTTTTACGGTGCAAAAGCAACGTATTTCCGCGCTCGTCAAAAATGTACACCAAAGTCGCAATTTTGTAGGGTAGTTCATCCACGGCAATGCCTTCCTGAAGATCCCGTTGAATGCTTCTCCGCCGCCGGTCGGCAGTCAACGCGCTATATCCTGCAGGCAACCCAACTATCTTGCAAGGCTTGGACTTTCATGCTTGGACTTTCATGAGGGCACAACACTATTTCCACTAATCACCCATGGCGTTGCGACCGCATCGCGGGCAAGACAACCGCGCCGTTCCCCATAGTCATTTACGTGGTGCGTGGTTAAACGCACCACCTGAATAAAAACACGTGACTATGGCGCATGTCCTGTTGCAGCGACTCTGTTTAAATACAATTTGTATGGTGCGCTAGAGCGTCCGGAAGGATCAATGGCGACACTGCGGATGACTACCGCCTTGCCGTATGTTAGGGGCACAGCAATGGCTTGGTTGTAGGGGGCTGAATGGGAATCAGGAATCAGGCCATTGCGGGTGTAGTAAATTTTTGCTCCCGGCACCGGATCAGTGATACGCACAGAGCCGGTGGGAGAAGTGGTGACAATTTCCACTGTGTTCCGGGCGGGAATGCGGGTAACAGTGGTGGAGGTGCCGCTGTCACCTGTGAAATGCAACGACGGTGGCGGAATGCGGAAGTTATAGTGATTGGCCTGCAACCAGAGATACTGCCGGGCGGTGCGCTTAACAAAATCGGAATAATGCTGATCTTTTTTCGGTGTCCAACTGATTTCCGCCAGGGCCATTTCCCGCGGCAGGATCTGATAAAACAAATGGTGCGCGGAGGTAATGGCCTCGGTCCACACGCAGGCCTCGGTGCCCAGAATCCGTTGGCGCAATGTCTTGGGTAGCAGAGTAGCTGGATTAAAATTATAAGTTTGTCGTAACGTATTAACCAAACCGACTGCATGGGGTTCATACTTGCGATACCCCTGGCAAAAGTTGAAATAAAGTCTGAGTTCGTTCGCGACAATCACATCATGGCCCAGGCGGGCGTCCTTGAGAACAATACTCGAACTGTTCCAGGTCCAGCATTCGATCACCGCGCTCTTTGGCAGATACTCAGCGGGCACATCATTCCAAACCACAGCCCTCCGCCCTTTGGACGCCAAAAACCGGGCTAACCTGCGCGCAAAATAGCCATGGACCTGATCCAGCGTCCAGTGTCGCTGCTGCATGAGTTTTTCCGCTGCCGAATTGTGCAGCCATGCCTGCTGAGCGACTTCATCGCCTCCCAGATGGATGAACCGGCTTGGAAACAACGTCGTTAGATCCCCGAAGACAGTGGTGAGAAATTTGAAAGTTCTGGCATCCGGCGACAGGGTATCGACCTGCGGCATAGCGGCCAGCCACGGATAGGACGCAATCGCAGCCCAGCTATGTCCGGGGATGTCTATTTCCGGAACCACTGTTACATAGCGCCGGTGCGCGTAGGCGACAATCTGGCTGATCTGGGCGTCTGTGTAATAGCCCCCATAGCGCGGCCCATTATTCTTGGCCGGAGGCCCAATCAAGGGGCTGGAACCTGGCCGCCATGCGCCAATTTTTGTGAGATTCGGGTATTGCGGGATTTCAATACGCCACCCTTGGTCATCAGTAAGGTGCCAGTGAAACATATTCAGCTTGTAATGTGCCGCCACACGAATAAATTTCTCCACCACAGGCACGGGAAAAAAATGACGCACGCAATCCAGCATGATGCCGCGCCAGCGATAGCGTGGCCAATCGGTAATTGAAACTTCGTGAATGGCATTATCCGAGGGCTTGGCCGGGTTAAATAGCTGCTCAAATGTTTGCAGGGCGTAAAACAGGCCATGGCCTGCATTGGCGGTCAGCGCCGCACCGTGGCTGGAAATGTTCAGCTGGTAGCCCTCCGGGCCAAGTTGTGTATCGGCAGCCGTGGTGGAAAGTGTGATTTGGGCCGGGCCGGTGGCAACGATTTTTGCGGCAATGCCACGGTGTTTCAAAAAGCGTTGCAAAAAGCGGGCAACATCGCGTTGCGCTGGGTTATCAGCGGCGATGCGGACAGCATCAGGGATGTGCCATCTGGCTTCGTATGCGGTGATGTGGCGGGGCAGCGGTATCAGACCAAGTTTATAAACGGGAAAAGTGTTGGGGTGCTCTGCCGCTTGGGTGATTCCTCCGGTGCTAGTCAAAGCCAGCAGGACGCCCAGCAGAACCAAGCTGCGCCTGTAAGGCTTAAGTAACACCCGCAACATCTTGCGCCGATGGGCCATGCACATGCGTTTGAAACATGTTTCACTCTGCGGCGTGACGTTGTACGGGGCCTGGCGCCCATGCGACGCCATGGACAAACACGCCATGCCTCGCAGGCCTACCAAGAGATCCATTTGAGGTGTTGTGTCTAATGTCGTCATTTTTGCTCCTATTCCACGCGGGTCCGCTGCACGTATCAGCGGTGTATATTCCATTGAACCAATAATTTCGAGGGCGGGCTGGATTGCCCGAAAGTACAAGTTGCCACACTTCGGATAACCACTGGCTTGCCAGGCATACACTGCACGTGAATCGGGCCCGTGTACCGTGTGGATTTCGTGCCAGGAATTAATCCATTGAGCGTGTAGTAAATGACTGTGCCGGGTACCGGATCAGTCATACGTATCACGGCGGCAGGTAACGCGCACTGTATATTCATCGCGTTATGGCTGGGATCGCGAGTGCCGGTGAATGGGCCGCCGTTATCGGTGAAATGGAACGACGGCGGTGGAATGCGGAAGTTATAGTGATTGGCCCGCAACCAGAGATACTGTCGGGCGGTGCGTTGAACAAAATCGGAATAATGCTGATCTTTTTTCGGTGTCCAACTGATTTCCGCCAGAGCCATTTCCCGCGGCAGGAGCTGATAAAACAAATGGTGGGCCGTGGGAATGGCCTCCGACCATAAACAGGCTTCGGTCCCCAACAGCTCTGGCCGCAGTGGCTTAGGCAGCAACGAGGATGGATTAAAAGCATAAACGTCCCGTAGAGTGTCAACGGATCCGACCGGATAGCGCTCATATTTGGGGTCACCCTGACAAAAGTTCAGATAGAGATTGGATTCATCGGCGACAATAACATCATGGCCCAGGCTGGCATCCTTCCGGACAATGCTGGAACTGTCCCAGCATTCCACCGCGGTTCCCTTTGGTAAACCGATCGCGGGCACATCGTTCCAAACTTCGGATCTCCGCCCTTTGGATGCCAGAAAGCGAGCCATCGTGGCAGGAAAATAATCGTGAAGTTGCTCGGCCGACCAGTGGTGTTGCCGCATAAGTTTCTCGGCCGCAGGGTCATGGGCCCAGACGCCCATGGCTTTCAGCGACACTTCATCCCCGCCGAGATGAATATATTTTCCCGGAAATAGGGCAACCAAGTCGCCAAACACGGTGTCTAGAAAACGAAACGTGCGGGCACTGGGATTTAATGGAACATTACTGATCCCCCATGTCTCCCGTACTTGAAATGGCCCCTTAGCCGCCGCCAGCCACGGATATGCCGCCAGCGCCGCCGTGCAATGGCCCGGTATATCAATTTCCGGGACAACGGTGACATAGCGCCGTCGGGCGTAGTGGACAATCTGGCGTATTTCGTTATCCGTATAAAATCCGCCGTAGCGCTGGTGGTTTATATCCTTGGGGTCGCCGTGCATTTCCGTGCCCGCCCGCCAGGCCCCGATTTTGGTCAGCAGGGGATATTGGGGAATTTCGATGCGCCAGCCCTGATCATCCGTTAAATGCCAGTGAAATACATTGAGCTTGTAATGAGCCGCGATACGAATAAATTTCTCCACCACTGGGACCGGAAAAAAATGGCGGGAACAATCCAGCAATATGCCGCGCCAGCGATAGCGCGGCCAGTCGGTAATTGAAACTTCGTGAATGGCATTATCTGACGGCTTGGCCGGATTAAATAACTGCTCAAATGTTTGAAGTGCATAAAACAGGCCCCGGCCCGTATTGGCGCTAAGGGAAGCTACGTGGTTGGAAATTTTCAGCCGATAGCCTTCTGCACCGAGTTGCCTATCATTTGCCGTGGTGGAAAGTCTGATCTGCGCAGTGCCAGAGGTGGCAAATGTTACAATAATTCCGCGACTTTTGAGAAAGCGCAGCAGTACACGCCCGGCGCGACGTTCCGCCGGATTTGCAGTCGAGACACGGATCGTCGCCGGCACTTGCCAGGTGGCTTTATAAGCTGTGACATGGCGCGGCAGCGGAATCAGCCCCAATGCGCTTGCCGCAATTGTGGTGCTATTCTGTAGTGCTCGCACGGACGTGGTGGATAATCCCAGGACAAGCATGGTTACCGCTGGTCGAAATAATGATTGTCGCATTCGTTACACCTTATTCATGTCCAGTAGATCGCACGTGTTCCGGTGCCGTTTGCAAGGTTGCACACTTGGTGCCGCTAAAGATTGCCGCAATTTCTTCAAGGGTTTTGTTCTTTGTTTCCGGCAACAGGAACGTGGCGGTCAGGAAATAGATCACCGTACAGCCTGCAAAAATAAAGAATACCGTAGCGTAGCCATATTTGCCCACAGTTGGGAGAAATACTGCCGCGATGATGGTCGAAACGCTCTGATTTATTAGCAGTGCTATGCTCATTCCAGACGATCGAATCCGCGTGGGCATCAATTCCGATAACGCCAGCCATACACAAACTCCAGGCCCGGCGGCGTAGAAGGCGATGAACATCAGCAATGTAAAGGCCGTTAAGTCGCCCATAAATTCGCTGGGAACCGCCGTGATCCAGGCGTGGTCAATTTTCAATGGCGCTTTGCGCGCTGCCGCCAGGTTGGCCAATGGATTGGAGAAAAAAGCGATGACCCCATTAGCCGGGATACTTGTGGATCGGGCAATATGAATGGGTTTAGCACCGGAACTGTCAGATCGCACGGCGTTGGTGGCACTATTAAAATCTCCGTAGGAGTAGATAACAGTCAGCGTGACCGGATGCGCCAAGCTCGCGCGGCCAACGGCGTTTGTCCCATGAAGCAACTTCTCAGCCATCGCGGAATTAAAGGAAAGCGTTAAGCTCTGGTGCGGCGTTATCATCGCAGTTAAGGCGCTTGCGCAATCGCGGCGGTGGCTCTGTGCGTGTTGAAACAGCAGCGCCGTGCAGACCAGCGATACAATGATTCCCGCACTGCCGATGGAAAGCAGTTTCTTGCGGCCAATACGGTCCACCAGTAAAACACCGACAACCGTCATAAGGAAATTCAGGGTGGTAAAAATCAGATAACCCCAATGGGCCTGCACATCCGATAGACCTGCCTGAATAAGAATGGTCGCGTTGTAGGCGATGATGGAGTTTATGCCGGTCGCCTGATTGCAGGCCAGAATGACGCATGCCAGAATAAATGGCAGCACATAGCGGCGGTGCAAAAGAGAGTCGCGCCTGGTGGGGGCGCTCGGCGCGGCCTGCCTACTTTCGCCTTGGGCCACGGACTGCATTTCCGCCAATTCAATGCCCGCCTGATCCGGATGACGTGATTTCAGCAACGCCCCACGGGCGGCAGCATGATGACCCTTCTTAAACAGCCAGCGTGGAGACTCAGCCAAAAAAAAGCTGCCGACAACAAACAGTACGCCCGGCAGCAACGTCGTCCAAAAAATACTCCGCCACGCCATATCCTTGAACGCAAATAATTCCGCCGGGTTATGCAGTTTGGCAACCTCCGCAACACGTATTGAGAAATACATGGCGATCGCCGCGGAAGTGGCGATTCCCAGCGTTAAGAGCCATTGGAAAATGGCCGTGCCCCGGCCACGGCTCTCCGGCGTGAGGCACTCCGCCAGGTAAAGCGGCACCACCACGCCGATAAAGCCAGCGCTGATTCCCTGCAAAAGCCGGCCCAGCAGCAGGGGGGCATATCCATGAGATAAGGCTATCATCGGGATGCTTGCCACGAACAGCAGACCGCTGATAATCATCAGTGGCTTGCGGCCCAGCGTGTCCGCCAGCAGGCCTGCAAAGAGTGTCGCAATAACGCTGCCCAGCAGAACGGCCGCGACGACAATGGATATTTGCCCCGCATTCAGGCCCGATGTCGCTTCCAGATACGGCAACGCCCCGGCAATAATGCCGACATCCACACCATAAAGCAATCCCCCAAGACCGGCCACGAGCAACAACATAAGGTTGTAACGGTGCACGGTAGCCGAGCTGTTCTGAATTGGAGGTGTGTCCATCGCTTTATTCCTGTCGGGCACCATACTGCCATGGAGATGCGTGATACACAAATGTCACGCCGCCAAGGTTCAATTATCGGCCTTACGCATGCGCGTGCCCATTCCGGCGGCCAGAATAACGGCTTTTCTCGCCGGATGCACAGAACGATCCGAACTGGAATGCATCATTGGCGCGCCGAACTCCATTTCACAAATCCTTCAATGGCTTCATATTCCGCCAGGCCCAGACGGTTGAAAATATCGGCGGTTCCGCGGTTCCGATCCTCGGCACGCTGCCAGAATTCTCTTTGATCGGTTCCCGGAAACATGGCCCGGTCCTTTTGACTTTGATGTTTGAAAATTGCTTCACGTTTGCGTGCCAGTTCACCAGGGCTAAGAGGAATCGCCATGTCAATCGATTCCGGTTCCCACTCCTGCCATGCGCCGCGATAAAGCCACACTTCAGGCGGCGTCTTGCCCGAATCTCTGTTAAATATCTCAATTGCCTGCACCAGTGCCTCAAGGCACATGCGGTGCGTACCGTGCGGATCAGATAAATCGCCGGCCGCGTAAACCTGGTGCGGCTGCAATTTCTGGAGTAACTCCAGGATGATCTGTACATCCGCCTGACTGATCGGGTCCTTGCGGATCAGACCGGTTTCATAAAATGGCAAATCCAGAAAATGGACCTGCTGGGGAGGTATGCCGCAGGCTCGGGCACCCGCGCGCGCTTCGCATCGCCGAATCAAGGTTTTAATGGTGCGTAACGGTGGCGAATCGGAATCACCGGCCTTTTTGCCGATCACCAATTCCTCCAATTGCCGTTCCATGCGTTCCGCGGATACCGCGTCCAAACCAAATCCGCGGTTGAACTCCCGGACAAAGTCCGCGTAACGCAAAGCGTCCGCGTCAAATACCGCAATATTTCCGCTGGTCTGGTAGGCGATATGCACATCATGTCCCTGATCCACCATGCGGATAATCGTGCCCCCCATGCTGATGACATCATCATCGGGATGCGGGCTGAAAACCAGAATTTTCTTGGGAAATACGGCATCACCGGGACGACGGATATCGCCGGGACGCAGCAAGGATTCTGGTTTGCCGGCGGGCCACCCCGTGATTTTGCCCACTAGATCGCGAAACACCTTCAGATTTATTTCATACGCCGGACCTTGACCGGCTAACAAATCCTGCAGGCCGTGCTCTCCAAAATCCTCATCCGTCAATTTCAGGATCGCTTTATTGACCTTCCGGGCCAGCCAGATAACGGCCCGTTTTGTCATTTCTTCATTCCACTGAATCGGCTCGGATAGCCACGGTGATTTCACCCGCGTTAATTCCGCTGCCGCCGCGAAATCAAGCACGCATTGAATCTGTGGATGTTGTTGCAAATAGCTGGCGGGAATATTAGCAGTAATCGGCCCTTCAACCGCCTGCGCCACCGTGGCGGATTTATTTTCCCCAAAGGCCATGAGGATAATACGCCGTGATTCCATGATCGTACCGACGCCCATGGTAATGGCCCGGCGCGGCACGAAGTGTTCACCATAAAAATCACTGGCTGCATCCAGCCTTGTCACACGATCCAACGCGATCAGGCGCGTTCGGCTATCTGCCGGAGATCCCGGTTCATTGAACCCGATGTGTCCGGTTCTTCCAATGCCCAGCAGTTGCAGATCCAAGCCGCCGGCCTCGCGAATTTGAGCTTCATAAGATTGGCAGTAAGCGGCCAATCCTTCCGGGGGCAATTGGCCGTCCGGAATATGCACATTTTCTGGCCGAATATCAATATGGGAAAATAAGTTCTCCCACATAAAGCGATGGTAACTCTGGTGGGCTTCGCGCGCGAGGGGGTAATATTCATCCAGATTAAATGTTACAACATCCTGAAAGCTCAGGGATTCCATCTGATGAAGTCGCACCAGTTCCCGGTAAACGCCCAATGGTGTGGAACCGGTGGCCAAGCCCAGCACACACTTTTGACGCGTCGTCGAACGCGATCTTATTAACCGGGCTATTTCATGGGCCACTACAAGGCTGGCATCTTCAGCGTGTTGAAATTCTGTCACCGCTAATCGCTCGTTGCCCCGCAATTGCGTGGAAAGGCTCAAAGCCCCGGATCTTATATGCTTGGCCACCGGAGCGGCGGGCGTAGAAGACCAGTGTGAACGTGTCATGAAATCATACCTCTACTTATATTGTCCTTGACCCATTCGGGTTTTGAGGCAGCCTGCAGGGCTTGCAACTGCCGTGATCGTTGGTTTTTGCAGCCTCATCCATAATCACTATACCTAACCGCGGCGTAAATAACGTCAGCACATAAGCCCACAAACAATTATATAATACTTTTTATCACAAATAATATAAAAGTCAAGCATCCGCCGGAGATAATCCCTATAAGACGCTGGACATTGCGCCCCGTGGCATGTAGAACCTTGGCATGATAATTGATGCTTCACAACGGGCCATCCTGCGAGCGCTTTGGTTTAATGGGCAGTTAAGCCGATCAGAACTGCATGATTTAACCGGTATGACGCCCAATGCGGTGGGCAATGAAATTTCCCAGCTACAGCGTCTCGGCCTGGTTAAGGAACTCGAGCCAAAACCCTCTACGGGCGGCCGTCCGCAAATTCCCTTGATACTGGACCCCTCTTCGCGGCGTATTCTCGGAATATCCATTGAGCCGGGCCAGGTTGAAATTGCCGAACTCGGACTCAACGGTGAATTAACCCTGGCTCCGATTTCCAAAGCCGTCCAACAGGAGAGTCGATTGTTGCCCGCGGCCACACGACTTGCCAAGGCTTATTGCGCGCGTCGGACCTTCATGGCCGCTGCCTCCATCACCGGTTTAATTGATCACGCCACCGGCAGCATTCTTTTAAGCTCATCGGCACCACACCAGAGCCACCTCAACACGTCCGTGCTGCTGAAAGGCCTTGATGATGTACCGCTGATCATCGCAAATGATTTACACGCTGCCGCCGGGCGCTGGGCGGTTACACACCGTTCGCAGATACAGCAGGACACACTGCTGATCGCATTTGATGACGGACGCATGGGGGCGGTCATGGTCATCAACGGGCGGCCCAACCATGGCTGCATTATGGGTGCCAATGAACTGGGACACACCCGCTTTCCCGTCAATACGCCGTTGTGTTTTTGCGGCCAGACCGGCTGTATGGAAAGAATATTCAGCAGTGCTTTTCTTGGCCCGGCGATCACTTCCGCAGAATTTTCCAGGCGCGTTGAGACCGCCGATGTGCACGATAATAAGTTTACGGAAATGTTGAATCTGCTGGTCATGGCGTTTTCCAACACCGTAAATTTTGTCCGCCCCTCCCGCTTGGTTCTGGCCAGCCGGTTCATGGCGGGCGAAGCCTTTGCGGACCGCCTGACGGGCGGAATCCGCGCTGCCTTGCTTCCACATTTTTCCGAACGTGTCACTATTGATGCCTGGAATATAAAGGTTTCCGGCTCCGCCGAATCTGCCGCATGGTTTGGATTAGCAACTCTACTTTTTGATTCATGGGAAGCTTATTCGCCGCCCTCGGCAACCGCCCAGCAAACGCCTGTCACTTAGGAACGGGTCCGAAACAACTTCCCCAAAACCCGGCGCGTGGTCTCTCACAAAGCCGCCGGCTCCGCCGGCGGTGCCGCTTGAGAGTGCAGCGCAAATCGGGAAATTATTTTGGTGTTGTTCCTTAATTGCTACGGATCTGCCCCAAAGGATGGCCCCTGATGCCTTATCCCGACACCGGCAGGATGCGGTCTGACGGGTCTACCATGGTCGCTGGATCCAGCAATTCAGAAAGTTCTGCCGCGGAGAGCTTGGTTTTTTCCAACGCTACTTCTCGAATGGTTTTGTTGCGGGCGGCTGCTTCCTTGGCCAGCGAGGCCGCCGCCTCATAACCGATTGTCGGTGCCAAGGCTGTCGCCAGCATGAGTCCTGCTTCCACCAATTCCGGGCCGCGCAATGTGGGCTTAATGCCCGCAACGCATTGAACAGCCAGATTGGAACTGGCATTTCCCAGCAAGCGGATGGATTCCAGCAGGGCGGCACCTGCCACCGGCATGGCGACAATTAATTCAAAATTTCCGCTCGTCGCCGACGCCGTGACCGTGGTGTCATTGCCGATCACCCGTTGGCATACCATTAATACACTTTCGGCAATAACCGGATTCACCTTGCCCGGCATAATTGAACTGCCCGGCTGCACCGCCGGAATTTCTATTTCACCCAATCCGGCACGCGGGCCGCAACTCATCCAACGGATATCGTTGGCAATTTTGGTCAAACTGATGGCGATATTTTTCATCACACCGGATGCGAACGCCACACTATCCAGCGTGGACTGCGCCTGAAAATGATTGGTGGTTTCCTGTACATGAATGCCCAGCCATTCGGATAAATACCGGCACACTTCTCCCGCGAACTTCGGATGAGCGTTAATGCCCGTTCCCACTGCTGTTCCGCCCAGGGCCACTTCCGACAATTCATTTTCCGCGGCTTGCAGGCGTCGCCCGGCGCGTTGAATTTGTCCGGCAAATCCCAGAAATTCCTGTCCCATGCGAATGGGAGTCGCATCCTGCAAATGCGTGCGACCCGTTTTAATAATCCCCCATGTCGCTTCTTTCTGCTGCAACAATGCGTTTTCCAACTCCACCAGCCCGGGCCGCAGAACCCGTTTGATCTCAACCAGTGCCGCCACATGCAGCGTGGTGGGAATGGTATCATTGCTGGATTGCCCCATATTGACATGATCATTGGGATGGACTGGTGCTTTATCTCCCCGCTTGCCGCCCAGCAATTCATTGGCCCGGCTGGCGATGACTTCATTAACATTCATGTTCGTGCTGGTGCCCGAACCCGTCTGGTAGATATCAACCGGAAATTGATCTGCCAATTTTCCCGATGCGATCTCATCAGCCGCAGCCGCTATAGTCTGGGCAATTTTGGCATCCAGCAATCCCAGTTGCTCATTGGTCAGTGCTGCAGCTTTCTTTAATAGCGCATGAGCGCGAATAAACGTTTCCGGCATGGGACAACCGGAAATTGGAAAATTATGCATCGCCCGTAGCGTCTGCACGCCATAATACGCATCCGCAGGAACCTCCAGTGGCCCCATGGAATCTTTTTCAATGCGCATCTTTTTGCTGGGGACTTCCTGTGACATCATTTACAAACTCCTTGTTCCAACAGCAATGTTTGCCGAGGTCTTAAAATTCAATAACGGCTTTGATAACGCCAGTTTCCGGTAAAGTAAAGCTGGTAAACTGCTCCAACACCTGACCCGCACTGCAACGATGCGTAATCCACGGTTTGGTGTTAATTTGCCCTGATTCAATCATGTTAATGATTTTGGGAAAGTCATCGGGCAACGCGTTGCGGCTGGAAAGCAGTGTCGTTTCATGCCGATGAAAGTCCGGATCATTAAGTGAAAAATCGCCCACAAACAGTCCCACATAAACCAGCTTTCCGCCGTGCGCCATGAAGGATAATCCACCACCCATTGATTTCGGATTGCCGGTGGCGTCTATCACTACGGTGGCCATATCGCCATCGGTAAGTTTTGCAAGGCTCCTGGCCGGCTCATGCCCGGCATGCAGGCAATCTTCTACGCCCAGTTGCGCACGGCAAAAATCCAGGCGCTGTTCACTTAAGTCCATGACCATCACGTGGCTTCCCGCAGCCTGCGCAAACTGAATCACCGACAACCCAATCGGGCCGGCTCCGATAACCAGCACCGTATCGGTTTTGCCAACTTGCGCCCGCTCAACGGCATGACAGCCAATGGCTAGCGTTTCCACCAGCGCAATGTCGTCATAAGATAGTGCGGCAGCTTTGTGCAACTTGCGAATCGGCACATGGATCAGCTCGCTCATCCCGCCGTCAATATGCACCCCCATGACCTTCAGATTCACACAGCAATTAGGTTTGTTACGCCGACACGCAATACATGTGCCGCAATTAAGGTAAGGTTCCACTGAACATCTGTCGCCAACTTTTAAGGCTTTGTCATTGGGACCTACGGCAACAATTTCCACGCCCAATTCATGGCCCAGAATTCTCGGATAGGTAAAAAACGGTTGCTTTCCCCGGAACGCATGTAAATCCGTTCCACACACCCCCACGCGATGCACACGCACCAAGGCATCGTCAGGTCCTGGTGTCCCGGGTTCATCAATGGTTGTCCATTCAAATTTTCCGGGTTCACGAAGTAACAGAGTTTGCATGGTTTTATCCTTCTTTGGCCGTGGGGTCTGGCATGGGGATCAGCGGCAGCCTGAATATATCCTTGCCTATCGCGGTTAATTATTTTCTTTTCGGCCGCTGGGCCAGGACTTTCCTTGAATCGGCTTAAGAATTTCCAGAACTTCCGCTAGAAGTTGATGGTCCATCGGTTCATCCGCCCACTGAGCGTTCAACCGGATATTTTGTTCCTTCGCGGTACCCACCAGCGTCGTGGCAATATCGGCATTGGCCAATGAATATTGCAACGCCAGTTTGGAAATATTGGCTCCACGACTCCGGCAATGTTCGACCGCCTTAGCGCAGGCCGCTTGAACGTCCGCCGGTGCCGGATGCCACGTCGGCGGCCCCTGGTCACTAAGTAGTCCCATCGACAGCGGCGAAGCGCTGATAACCCCAACACCTTTCTGTTTCAGCAGAGGAATCAACTGGGACAGTGACGAATCGTTAAGCGAATACCGGCAATACGACAAGATCACATCCACGTGATTATGCGCCAGAACCTCCCTAAATATTTTTAAGGGCAGCCCGGTAATACCTACATATCGGACCTTCCCGGTATCACGTAATTTCAACAGCGCGGGAATAGTTTCATGAATAACCTGCTCCAATGATCCAAACTCAATATCATGACATTGAATTAAATCAACATATTCCAGCCCCAGACGCCCGAGACTTTCATCCACGCTGGCAATGACCCGTTTCGCTGAAAAATCAAAATCCCCGGCATCGTTCCCGTACCGCCCAACTTTTGTGGATAGATAATAGCGGTCACGTTTTACGGTTTTCAGCGCCTTGCCCAAAAGGGTTTCCGCTTTTGTCAGGCCATAAAATGGAGAGACATCAATAAGGTTGATTCCGCAGTCCAGAGCAGCATGAACAGTAGAAATACCATCTTCTTCCCGAACCGGCCCAAACACCGATCCCAGCGGCGAGGCACCGTAGCTAAGGCGGGAGACCCGTAAATCCGTATTACCCAATAAATTGTACTGCATGGTCATATCCTCCTTGCGGCTGGTACCCTTAGGAGCCTGTCCGAGTAATCGCCGGGTTGCGACGGCGTGATTTTTGGCCACCATCAAGAAACGGCGACGATGGCGTACCTGACACGGATGGTACTCCGAGGAGCCGCGCCGCCGAGGGGGGCCAAAAAGCACACCGCCCCGCAGGGTGGGCCTGAAATGCCCCGCCTGCTTTGTTGTCGGATCTCGCAGACTCATTATTAAGAGTCGGCTCGATCCTCCGTCGCGCATACGGGACATTTCAGACCCATCGCAATCCCGGCCATTACTCGGACAGGCTCCTGGCGGACGTTTCCGCCCAAACTTCGCAGTGTACGGCTCCTGCAGTGATTCATCAACAATTAACGACGATTTGCCACAATCAGGCGGTTGGGGCTATAATGCGGGGCTTGAAATCCGGCGGCGTAGCTCAGTTGGTAGAGCGCGGGATTCATAAGCCCAAGGTCTCCGGTTCGAATCCGGACGCCGCTAGTAACAGTGCCGCACGTGCGGAATGCGGCCAGACTGGCATTAATTTCGGCCCTATAATAGGGCCAGGTGAACAGATACGAAAGGATCCATCATGAAAGAAAAAGTCCATCCCGATTACAATTTTGTCAAAGCCCATTGTGCTTGCGGCAATACCTTTGAAACCGGATCGGCATCCAAACGCATCGAAGTTGATATTTGCGGCGTTTGTCATCCGTTTTATACCGGTAAACAGAAATTTGTCGATACGGCCGGACGCGTGGAACGCTTCCAGAAAAAGTATGCGAATTTTGATGTGAAAAAGGCCATGCAATCCACCAAGTAGCATGGGCTTGCTAAAAACTTAAAACGTCGCGTCCGCCGTAAGGCTGGGCGCGACGTTTTTATTTATGCAGAATTAATCACTTTTGCCCCCCAGAGTTTTAAATTTCAGGATTTGGCGATATGTCGGATACGGTGCGCACGAAAGGCCATGAATTGGTGCTACAAAAGCTCCACGGCATGAATGAGCGGCAGGGGGCCGTACAACGCGAATTAGAAGAAGCCAGTGCCACCACCAATTCTGCCAGGCTGGTGGAATTATCACGTGAGAACGGGCGGCTTGAAAAAGCTCTGGCGCTCTATCGCACGTATATCAAACTTCATGCCGATGCCATGGAAGCCCGGCAGATCGCGGATGATGCCGCTGAAGATCAGGACTTTCGTTATCTGGCCGCCACGCAGCTTTTGGAACTAAACCACCGCATAGATCCTTTACTGGACCAGATGCTGGATGAATTTCTCGCCGGGCAACGCGGCGCTTCTGATTCCATGATGCTGGAAATCCGCGCAGGCACCGGGGGAGATGAAGCCGCCTTATTTGCCAGAGACCTCGCGGATATGTATCGGCGATTCAGTGAAAAAAACAACTGGCGCTTTGATGTGCTGGATTTTTCCCCCACCGAACATGGCGGCTTTCGCGAATTCATCGCCAATGTCCGTGGCTCCGGCGTGGTTGAACTCCTGGCCATGGAGTCGGGCGGCCACCGTGTACAACGGGTGCCGGAAACTGAAACGCAGGGCCGCGTCCACACCAGCGCTGCCACGGTGGCTGTCCTGCCGGAACCAGACGTGTCCGCCATTGAAATAAATCCTGCGGATGTTCGCGAGGATGTTTCGCGAGCGGGCGGGCCGGGCGGACAGAATGTCAATAAGGTTGAGTCCGCCGTGCAATTAACGCATTTGCCCACCGGTATTACCGTGCGTATGCGGGACGAACGCAGTCAACATAAAAACCGCGATAAAGCCTGGCGAATTTTACGATCACGCGTTTTTGAATTCTTTGATCAGCAGCGTCGTGCCCAGCGTTCCGACGCACGCCGTGAAATGATCGGCAGCGGTGATCGCAATGAACGCATCCGCACCTATAACTTTCCCCAGAACCGCCTGACCGACCACCGCCTGAACCGCAACTTCCCCCTGGAAAATATCGTCGCCGGCGAAATGTCCGATCTCCTGCTGGCCCTGCGTGATCTAGCCCGCGAACGCCAACTCGAATCCATGCTCGATTCCACAACCCCCAGCCCATAGTCGCTGCTGTGCTTCCCCGCCCCGACGACACCGGATAAATAATCCGGCGGTTGATCCAGTACCGCCAACCAACCACCGGAATATCACCACGGTGCCCTATGCCACGATACGCCCCGGGAGCACCGGATGATTAATCCGGTGGTTGATCCAGTGCCGCCAACCAACCACCGGGCTATCACCACAGTGCTCTATGCCACGAGACGCCCCGGGAGCACCGGATGATAATCCGGTGGTTGATCCAATGCCGCCAACCAATCACCGGGTTATCACCACGGTGCTCAATGCCACGAGACGCCCCGGGAGCACCGGATGATAATCCGGTGGTTGACCCAGTGCCCAACCAACCACCGGGCTATCACCAAGGTGCCCTATGCCGCGCCCCGGGAGCACCGGATGATTAATCCGGTGGTTGATGCAGTAACACCAACCAACCCCCGGTTTATCACCACAGTGCCCTATGCCGCGACGCTCCCCGATAGCACCGGATGATTAATCCGGCGGTTGATCCAGTGCCACCAACCAACCCCCGGGCTATCACCACGACTGCCTTCTGTCTGCCGCGTTAATCCCCGCAATATGCTCTTGCGGCATCCCGCTAGTTTTGACGGTGGCCTCTGATCTCTCTTTGTCGGTAGAAGCACACAAATCCTCATAACATGAACTAACCTCAGCCTATCGCATATTGCCATGTGTCACCGCGTCTCGTCCATCTCTTAGTAACCAATTGATTCGGCCTGTCATAATTATAAAAATGGCAAAACATATTGCCGTTAGGATTGTCAACGGCCAAAAACCATATTTGCCAAGTAGATAGATTACAAGGGAGACGGAGTGCGCATTACGCGAACCATCAGCAATCGCGTAATATCCTATAGAATTGGAAAAGTAAAAATCTTGGCTGCTGCCAGGTATGCAAAGATTAAGAAAGATACTCGCGAATCCCACCCAAAACGATCCCATTTGCAGTACCGTCATCCATTTTGGGCAAAGCCGCCATTGGGGCGCAAACGAGCGAGAGCGTATATATTGAAGCCGTACACGGCGTCAGGGAAAACCTGTGACCTTGTAACCTGCATAGCTACATCGCCATCCCGGCGATACGCAACCAGACCCACCGCTGTCCCGCAAGGCTTATTTGGCCGCACTTATCGCAGTGGTCTCCATGGCGAATGTTGCATGGACCGTATTGCCCGCGAACGCCACGGATTTAGTCCCTGATGCCGCCGGTACTAGCGCGGCGGGGGGGTGAATCAGTGGCGGACTAATTTGGGGCGGGGCGGACATAACCCAGTTACACAACGTCATTATAATAAGCAGCAATACCAGAATATAGCCGGGAATAATGAAGACTGTCGCAAGCATCCGGATAAGACCGGGACTTGCTAATTTCTCCCACGCTTCAGGATCCAGTGTTTTCCTGCCTTTTCGGGCCTTGGGAAAAGAATCAGACCAATCCATTTTGAAGGGAATCTGTAGCATCGCTGGTACTCCTTATGAAAGCTTACCGATGCCTGGCCTCCGTCCCACCTGAAAATTCGGCCGCAACATACGGTTGCCGCCACACACATGGATGTGTAGATGCAAATGCTGTGCCAAAATATTGTCCGTGCCGATATTGTTTGCCAGAAGGGACTCCTGAAGTGACAGGTTGACTACTTCTTGACCTGGGACGGCAATAATCCTATAGCAATGACGAATAAATGCTTAATTAGCGGGTGGTATCGCGTGCAGAATTAATTTACCACATAAAAAACGCTGCCCACAGATTCAACGTGCTTCCATTTTCTGTGCATAAAACAGGCAGATGGTGAACTTAAGTACCCCGCATTATCGCCTGATCTCCTGGCACGCAGGCAAGCGCTTCAACCGCCCAATAGTTGCAAGTCCGCAAGTATTGCTGCGCAGGTTCCCGCTTTTCTTCTACGATTTTCTTCCACCATGGCCCCGCCTGCCGGTTAATACGGTAGAATCTGCAGGTGCTATGATTGATCAGACCAGTGAGTTAACCCCTTTGCATCTTGCCCTGTGGCTGGATTGGCGCCAACTTCCGCAGGAGGCGGGGTTTATTTATTCCCTGGCGGTGGCCGCAAAAGCCGAAGGATGCCGTATTTCCATCATCGCGCCAGCGGGTGCCGATTTAAGTTTTCTGCCTGACCTTGGCACACCGATTTTATTAGTGCCCAATCCATCTGGGCCGCTTTGGTTGGAATCAATCCGCCGGCCATCCATGGACATTATTAATCAGTTAAAAAAAGCGATGGTCGATGTGGTACTGCAATTCGCACCGCGCACCGCGCACAATTCACTGCAATTGCGCTTGGCACAGGAATTTCCCGTGGTGCGGTGGATTTGGGATTCTTCGGATTTGAGACCCAATGCCGGGCAGATTATTGACGGGGCACAGTTGGTGGTAGTCTCGCAGCATGCCAAGGATCAATGTGGCAAAGAACGCACCGACGTATCTTTAATTCACCCGGGTGTTTTAGTACACGATTCTCTTCCGCCGCAATTCGGTGCAGCCGACCGGCCCGCACTTATGGTCTGTTTGGATCTGATTTCAGATTATCAGTTATTCGCCGACCTGCTTGACGCCTGCCGACGGCTAATGGACGAAAAAGCCGATTTTCTTCTGGTTCTCTGCGATGCCGGAAAAGAGGCGCACAACGTATGGAAACTCTCCAATGATTTAGGATTGCTTGATCGCATCAGCTTTATTCCCTATCGCTATGATATTGATCCATTGCTCACCCAGGTGGATGTTTATATCCAGCTCACAGCGGCCTCGCGGTACAACTACACCACGCTTCGGGCGATGGCTCGGCGAATTCCAGTTGTTGCCAATCCGGGTGTTAATGACGAGTTCTGCATCGATGGACAAACATGTCATGTATTTGACCGCAGCCGACCCGACATGCTTTCTGCTGCGCTGGCAGACATGTTGGCGCATCCGGCGGCGGGCCGTGAAATGGCCCAGCGCGCCGCCACCCATTTACAGCGGCATTACAGCATGAGCAACGCAGTGCAGCGCCTGATCGCCCTGTGCCGCCAAGCCGCAGGCATTCCGCTGACCCTGCCCAAAGCACCGCCGTCGATTGCATAGGCATTGAAGACTCCAGCCGCAACGCCATGCGAAACTCACAAAACTGCGTTGGGAAACGCTATTGCGAGAAAAGCTGCGGTAAAAAGCTGCGGGAAAAGCTGCGGCCTTGGCAAATGGCCTTATTAAATTTATCATCAGGATATTGGCGGATTTCCGCCTCGTAAAGGAATTGCTTTTGATGAACGTAAAATCCTCGACCGCGGCAGCATTGCAGCACCATCCCCGCGGCATTGCCGTGCTAGGCAGCACCGGCTCGATTGGCACCAACACGCTTAACGTCATGGCTCATCTGGCCACGCAGGGCCAGCCGTTTGAAGTTATTGGACTTGCTGCTGCGTCTAATTGGCAGAAGCTGGCGCAGCAGGCGTTGGAGTTTAAGCCGAAAGTTGCCGTTTTAAGCCAGCCGGCAGCGGCGACAGATTTATCTGAACTAAAAAAGGCTTTGGCCCATACAGATATTCAGGTACTGACCGGCGACGCGGCGGTAGCGGAATTAGCGCGGCGGGATGATGTGTCCGTGGTCGCGGCTTCGGTGGTAGGGGCGGCAGGGTTGGCCCCGGTATTAGCGGCGGCCGAGGCTGGCAAATGGATTGCTCTGGCGAATAAAGAGGCACTCGTGGTAGCAGGTTGCCTGGTTATGCCGCTGGCCGAGAAATACGGGGCTACAATACTACCGGTGGACTCCGAGCATTCCGCCATATTTCAGTCTCTCCGTTCGGGCGAATCGCGGGAGATTGACCGCATCATCCTTACGGCCAGCGGCGGTCCGTTCCGCAGTTGGCCCGCTGAAAAGATGCAGACAGCCACGGTCGATGAGGCGTTAAATCATCCTAATTGGCGGATGGGCCCCAAGATAACCATTGATTCCGCCACGTTGATGAACAAGGCCCTGGAAATCGTTGAAGCGCACTGGCTTTTTAATCTGCCGGCGGAAAGTATTGATGTGCTGGTGCATCCACAGTCGATTATTCACAGTATGATTGAATTTGTGGATGGCAGCATCATCGCACAACTTGGAACACCCGATATGCGAACAGCCATTCAATATGCCCTTACCCACCCGCAACGCCATCAGGGTTGCAGTTCCCGGCTGGATTGGACCAAAATTAAAGAAATGACCTTTGAACAGCCGGACGGGCGATTCCCGGCACTGGACATAGGCTATGAAGTGATTCGCCGGGGAGGAACCAGCGGTGCTGTGGCCAATGCCGCCAATGAAACGGCCAATGCTCTTTTCCGTGATGGAAAAATTAAGTTCGGTAAAATTATTGAAATAACATCCAGCATATTGAAGAAACATCTGGCTAACGGTTTTGTAGCCCGGCCCCAGCTTGCCGATTTATTGGCGGCGGACGCCTGGGCACGTGCGGAGGCGGCTCTATGACAACCCGACAGGTTCAACTTACAGCTCACAAATTGCAACGAAACCTTAAGCGCGGCCGCGTGATGCTTTTTTCAATCGGGCTGCCGCTGGTTCTGGCCTATTCTTTGGCTACGGCGGCCGGAAGTGTTTGGAAATCGCTTCTGGTGCTGATCGGCTTTGGCTCAGTTATTTTCTTTCATGAACTGGGGCATTTTCTTGCGGCCAAGGCCTTTCGCGTCCGCTGTGATGTTTTTGCTGTGGGTATCGGCCCACGGTTGTGCGGCTGGCGAAAAGGAGCGGGATTCTCCTTTGGAGAAGTGGAAATCGGGCCGGCAAAATCTGATGCCGCAACCGCCTCCGTTGACACGTCTGAAGCGGATGGCTTGGCAAAAAAGCCGGAACTGGGAGAAACAGATTATCGCCTGGCCTGGCTGCCCTTCGGCGGGTATGTTCGCATGTTGGGGCAGGATGATATGGATCCCGCCAAGGTCAGTGAAGACCCCGCCTCCTTTGGTAAAAAGCCCATCTGGCAGCGTATGGTTATTATTTCTGCCGGCGTGACGATGAATATCCTTTTCGCCATAGTTGTATTTGCCATCGTCTTTCGGATGGGCTTAGAAGTGCAGCCGGCGATTATTGGCTCGGTGGCATACAACAGCCCGGCACAAAAAGCAGGCTTGCATGTAGGCGATGAAATTATTTCCATTAACCATAAAAAACCGCGCGGCTTTCTGGAATTTCCCGATTTACAAATGGCGGCGGCCCTGGGCAGCCTCGGGCAGACGATTAACCTGCAATATCATCCCAACGGCAGTCAACAGATTCGTGATGTTTCACTCAAGGCGGTCATTCCGCCCGACGGTGGTTTGCTTGCTATCGGTGTGGCTTCTGCGCCGTCGTTGAATATCCCGCCCATGTCAAAATCAAACTTCCAAAAGCTTGTCAAACTGGATCCCCAGCAGGCGGCATTCACGCCGGGCTGTCGCATTGTGGCATGTGATGGCATGGCGGTCCATGATTGGGGGCAACTTTATAAGGTTATTCAGGCTTCCAATGGCCAGACAATGCACTTTACGCTGCGGTCCAAACACGGAAAAATATACCATAGCACAGGTAAAGCGACGCTATTTCCGCGGGGCTGGGTGACTTCGATGCCGCCAATTTTAGGACTGTATCCGCGTATTATTTTAGACGCCGTGGAGTCGGGAAGCGCTGGAGCCAAGGCTGGTCTTCAAGCCGGGGATGTCATATTGCGAATCGGCACGCTGACCAATCCGGATGTCAACTCGTTCCGCAAGAGTATTGAAGAAAATGCGGGACAAAACATTGCCGTGGAAGTATTGCGCGGAAAAAAACGAATAACATTAAATTGCACACCGGCAAGTCAATCCGGCAAGGGATTTCTTGGTGTGGCAATGGGATTGGATTTTGCGTCTCCCGTGGTAGGAAGTGTGTCGCGCCCGATGGCTGCTCTGGGTATCAGGCCAGGGTCAACCCTATCGGCCATCGGACCGGTGGGAACGCCAGTGTCCAAACTGGAGAATGTTAAAAACTGGTATGACCTGTTCGGGGCAGCCAAAAAATTCAACGGACAGACCGTTCAGCTATCCTTTGACGGGAAATCCAAGCCCGTGACCTTACCGTTGCGCGGCAAGTTGATGAACTTTTTACAGCAGTATCATTATCGCATCGGGTTAGCCCTGCTGCCGGCCATGCGGGTGCAAAAAAGCCACAGCGTCTACGGTGCCGTGGCCATGGGATTAAATCACACTTGGCATTGGGTGTTGCGTACGTATTCCACGTTGCGCGGACTGGGTTCCGGCACGGTTCCAGCCCATGAATTGCATGGCGTAGTGGGTATTGTGCCAATTCTCTATGAATCGGAAAGCATGGGCAATACCATGCTGCTTTATTTTCTGGGATTAATTTCCGTGAATCTGGCGGTGATCAATTTCCTGCCCCTGCCGGTATTGGACGGGGGGCTATTTGTGATGCTGATCATTGAAAAAATCCGGGGGCGGCCGCTGTCAGTGAAGGTTCAAACCGCTATTCAGCTTGTGGGCATCACTCTCATCGCGGGTATATTTTTATATGTGACCATCTTCAATGACCTGCCAAGCTTTTTTGGCCATTGATTTTACCAAGACGGGCCACGCTCCCGCGGGCCGAGCCGGAAATCTTGGCAGTTGGAATTCGCAGCAGACCATGACCATGCGAAGTCGCAACGTGATCAGCAGTTTCCCATGAGGACAAAGGCGATTATGCTATCGGCATGAAGCAACGAAACTTTATAACGCTGGCTCTTTTAATCACGGCCATGGCATTGGCCGGATGCAAATCATTCGGGCCTATGCGCATTAAACCGCTCCGTTCCAGCAGCGGTGCCGCCTTACGCCCGAACTTTACCAGCGGATATTTCCGCTTTAGCCGTGATCAGGTCTATCATTTTATTCTTTTTGCCACCACTAAAACACCTCATGGCGGCACGGTGCGGCAGGTTATGATTCTCCGCGTCTTCTGGACACCGGTGCCGGGCGTGACACCCATTGTCCGCACCGCCATCAATACCACGATACGCTATGTGATTTTTACACCTCACGGCTGCGGTATGTACCAGGGAGCCGGCTTTGTCCGATTGCATAACAGTCCGCGTGACCGAAAAATGCACGCCTCTTTGGTACAAGGTGATTTACGCTTGTCCGGTGCCAGCGGAAATTTTATCGACGCGATCGGGCCGTCACGGATAACCGGCGATTTTACCGCCCTTCGCTCGGCGGAAAGAACGTTGACGCTGACACTGCGCACCAAGCGCCAGTTTTTCGCCGCCACGCTGGCCAACCGCCGCTAAGGAGCCGTCACAGGAGAATTCAAATGCTCATCGGTGTGCCAAAAGAAGTTAAAAGTGATGAATACCGCGTGGCCATGATACCCGCCGAGGTGGAATTCCTGACGCACCACGGTCATCGGGTGGTAGTGCAGGCGCAGGCTGGCATGGGCAGCGGTATTGAAGATTCGCAGTATCTTGAGGCCGGCGGTGAAATTGTTCCGGCTGCGGAAAATGTGTGGCGGCAGGCAGAATTAATTGTGAAGGTCAAAGAACCACAGCCCACGGAATATCCGTTGATGCTGTCGGGTCAAACGGTGTTGACCTATTTTCATTTTGCCGCAGCGCCCCAGTTAGCCATGGAGTGTATTTCCCGCGGCATAACCGCCATTGCCTACGAAACCATTCGTGATAAGCGAGGGCTTTTGCCGTGCCTGACGCCCATGAGTGAAATAGCGGGAAAAATGTCAATTCAGGAAGGTGCCAAATACCTGGAGAAGCCCATGATGGGCCGGGGAATTCTTTTGGGTGGCGTACCGGGCGTAGCCCCGGCCAATGTGGTGATTCTGGGCGCAGGGATCGTCGGGCAGAATGCCGCCAAAGTTGCTGCGGGCCTCGGTGCACGGGTAACGCTGATGGATATTAACCTTGAACGCCTGCGATATCTAAGTGATGTTTCGCCCGCGAACGTGACTACGGTTTACTCCGACGCCCAAACTGTCCGTGAAGCATTAACCCATGCTGATCTGGTAGTTGGGGCGGTTTTAATTCCTGGTGACCGCGCACCTCATTTGGTTTCGCGCGAAGATCTAAAGCGTATGAAAAATGGAAGTGTGCTGGTGGACGTGGCGATTGATCAGGGCGGCTGCACGGAAACCAGCCGACCCACGACGCATCACGAGCCGACTTATATCATGGATGGCGTCGTGCATTATTGCGTAACCAATATGCCCGGAGCGGTGGGCCGCACCAGCACCTTCGCTTTGTGCAACGCGACATTTCCCTATGTCGCCGCCATTGCACAAAACGGTTGGGAAAAAGCAGCCAGGAATGATCCTGGCCTGATGGATGGATTAAATATCCACGCCGGCAAGATCACCAACGCCGCCGTGGAAAAAGCTCTGGGATCGGCGCATAACCGTTAGTGCATGGCACCGCCGGCCCAGGAACACTTTGCAAACACCCCCCCCCGAAAACTTAAGTTACCGTCCGTCACATAGCCGCCGGCTCTGCCGGTGGTAGAGCCTCGGGTCGCAGCGCAGTTTGGCAAATTATTTCGTGGTACTCTTCCCTAACATCGCGCGTGGCCCCGCCAGCAACTTCCGCCAGTGGATCAGCGGCAACCGGCGCGTCAGTCCTGCGGCATAATGCACAATGGCCGGGGTTACTTTCAGCATAACGGATTTTACATAAACTACCGATGAAAGTTTCTCCCCCAGCTTGCCTTCCACGCGCTTGTACAGAATCAGATTGAAAGTATGGCCGCCCACGCGGACGAACAAGGGGGCATCAAGCGTGCCGGTGATGGTCTTGCCATGCAGCGTGGTAAAGCGATAGGCAAAGCTGATGCGCGGCCGGGTTTTTCCCGAATAATTTTTAATATCGCTGCCCTCCTGCTGGTATCGCCAATCTCGGATTTCTTTGGCCTTGAGCACGCGCACCTGAATCGTTTTAATTAAACGTATATCAATGTCACGATATTGCTTGATATCCGCAAGCCAGACGCGAAAAGGTGTTTTCAGCGTCTTCCATACCTGCCCGGAAAGTACCTTGCCATTACTTAATGTGACGATTCCAGTTCGCACCGCCAGCGATGTCGTGCTGTTGGATGTGCCAAAGGGGTGCACATTTTCGTTGGGTTTGAATTGTCCGTTGCCGGGAGCTTTGGCATTCTGAGCCTGGGACAGAATACTGTTAAGGCTCTGGCCAGATGCCAGTGGCGCAGTTAATAGAAATAGAATCGTCGCCAGAGTTAACACGATTGCTGTAACAGGTCTGGGCATCCGCACGGCGACATAATATTTCACCGACCGTTGCGGGACGCCGCTGTTGAAAATGCGGTGCAGCAGCCTGCTGGCTCGCTGCCGTGTGCCGAATTTCTTGCGGGCAATGATGGATAGCCGCAACAACGCTATGCCGTTAAGATACCGTTGGTATTTCATAGGAAGTATTATGCCCTCACCTGCCGGCCTTGTTCAAGAGCTTGATCAATATCTGCACCGTCGGAGGTTGCTTGTGCCACGGATGCGCCTGCTGGTGGCGTGTTCCGGCGGGGCGGATAGCGTGGCATTATTATCGCTTTTGCAGGCGATTAACCAATCGGACTATTGGCATTGGGAATTGATCGTTGGGCATGTGAACCATCAACTTCGCGGCATGGACTCCAAACGCGATGAAGCGTATGTCCGAAATCTGGCCAAATCGCTGGACCTGCCGTTCCGGGTAAAAAAACTTAATCTTAAAGAAACGGGAGCTAATCGCGTCGTCAGTGAAAACGCAGCGCGCGAGGGGCGGTATAAGGCGTTATTGGCCATGGCTGCTTCGGACCGATGTAATGCTGTGCTGTTGGCCCACCATGCCGATGATCAGGCGGAGACGATTCTTATGCGTTTACTGCGTGGGGCCGGCGTGACGGGGCTGGCGGGCATGAATGAAAAAGAATGGCGCGGAAAGTTAGAACTGGTGCGTCCATTATTACCGTGGCCCGGCGGTGAATTAAAGAAATGGCTTATCGAAAACAATCGGCCGTGGAGGGAGGATTTGAGCAACAACAATACACACTATTTGCGCAACCGAATCCGGCATGAGTTGTTGCCGGCGCTGGAAAACTACCAGCCGCGAATTCGTGAGTTACTCCAGCGCAACGCCCGCCACGACAGAGCATCTGCAGATTTTCTTAAACTTCATGCCAGAAAATTGCTGCGCGAAGGGCGTTATCGCCGGGGGCGTTATTCGGTAAGCGTTTCGATCAATACTGTGGCCCAAGCCCATCCAGCACCAGCCGCGCTGGCGTTGCGTATGGCAATTGTAGATGCCGGGGGGGATGAAGATGGCATTAACACCACGACATTACTGGACGTATTGGATAAACTTCAAGCTCGATCTCTGGCCGGGGAAATTCAGTTTGCTCGGGCGATAAGGCTGAAGGTAATCAGCGGTCGTATTAACATATTTCGCGTTGGCAGAAGCGGTGAGAAAATCCGGAGGCCGATCACATGCTGACTCGCTACGTTCGGATTTGGAAGCAGGTTGATTCCTGGGCTGCAGACGCCGTGCATTTTCGCCGTGCGGTGCTGGGGATATTTCTTTTTGCGCTAATCCTGCGTGTGGTCGCCGCCGTCGTGCATCCGTATTATCTGCCGGATTCTGCGGATTATTCTGCGTTGGCCAAGGCCATCGCCACGGGCCACCGTTATGAAGTTCACGGGCAGTTTGCACGACGAATGCCGGGGTATCCCGTTTTCATGGCGGGTTTTTATGCCTTGTTTGGGTTTCACCATTTGCCGATCCTGCTGGTGCAGGCAATGTTTAGTGCGTTAACTACGAGTTTTTGCGCTCTATTTGGCCGATATGTTTCTCCCGCGACCGGTTTACTCGCCGGGGCCTTGGCGGCAGTGGATCCGTTGGGAATCGGATTTTCTGCTTCCTTGCTGACCGAACCGCTGTTTACTTTTGTGTTTGTGGTGAGTCTTTATCTGTTTTTCAAAATTATGCAGCGCCCGAACCGCTGGGGTCTTTGGGTCAGTTTTGCCGCTTTCTGGGCAGTGGGTGTCTATATTCGCGCTGAGGTTTCACTGTGCTTGTTTCCGCTACTTCTCTGGAGTGTTTTGGTTGCTTCGCGGGGGTCGGATCGGAAAAACAGCGCCTTGGGCGGTATTTTGGCAGTGCTTCTGGTGGGCGTATGTCTTTTGCCATGGTGGATTCGTAATGATCGACTGTTCCATCAGGATTTTTTCCGATTCACTACCTTGCAGGGGATCAGTCTTTACGAATCGGTTTATTCTGGCGCTACCGGTGGACCGCGACAATCTGATCTGATCATACCGCCTTCGATTCAGCGGCTTAATGAAAGTCAGCGCGACCTGGCGTGGACTCATCGAGCCTTTACAGATATCTTCCAACACCCATTGCGTGTGCTGGGCTTAGCATTTGTTAAAATCGCCCGTACCTGGTCTCCGTGGTTGCACGCTAGAGGATATGCCAGCCTCTGGCTTAATATCGTGCTGACCCTTTGGTATACTCCGCTATTTATTCTTGCGATAATCGGATTATTCCGGTACCCCATGTGGTCGCCTTTATTTGGAGTCCTGCTGGTTCCAATCGTATACTTTACATTAATGCATGCGGTGTTTCTCGGGTCGGTGCGGTACCGGGTTCCGGTTATGCCGCTGGTAGTGGTTTTTACGGCCATGGGTATGGCCCCTGCGATACGGCGAAAGCAAGATTCCGCACGCGTTGCGTGAATCATTGATGTGGTGTTTGTTCATGGCTGAATTTCCCCGTGCCAGTCCCGCCAAGTGGTGGAAAACCGCCTCCATCGGCCGCGTGCATCGATCGCCCCATGCCATGTTCGTCGGACGGATGCGCCGTATAATTTCCATATCCATCTTACTGCTGCTTACGTTAATCATCGGTGCGGTCTGGTATCTGACCAACCCCAGGCGTTTAAGTGCCATGTCCGGATTGCTGCTCTCGCATGTGCTGGGCACGCGGGTAACCGTGCAAACCGCCCAACTTTCCTGGAATGGAACATTACGCCTGGGCGGCGTACGGTTGCGAACCAATCCGGGGAAAATGCCGTCGACCACCTTATTTTCCGCAGACCAGGTGGCAGTGAGTTTTAACTGGCTGGGACTGCTTAGCGGGCGACTGCACGCTTCGCAGATTACTGCTGTTCGCCCCATGCTGAATTTGGTCAATGATATTGCCGCCCGGCAATGGAACTATGAAGGATTTGCTCATTCCGCCACCGCGCTGTCGCGGACAACTTCGGCTCCCGCCTATCACAACAGTCGTCCCATGCAGTTACCCTCAATTAATTTGCAGGATGCTGTTGTGCGCTGGGGAGAAATTCGCCACGGCACTTATAAAATTCTCGGCCAGAGTCTGATCAACGCTGAAATGGGGCCAAGTCCTGAATCTCATTCGACCTATCAAATAGATATGGAGCAACAGAGCTTTGATCGGCATCCGGGTATTGATCTAACCGGGCTATACAACATCAGCACACGTGAATTTTCCGCCCGGATCAATCAGATTCAGTTCAGCCGGAGCTTTCGCCAAACATTGCCTGCGCCGGTGCAGCAACTTTGGCGTAAGTTACATTTGCATGGGGGCTTGCGGAATATTGTCTTTCGGGTCAGCCCCGGTACGGGCGTGCATGTGCACGCGATGCTTGATGGCGTATCGCTTGTGATCGTTGCGCCAAGCCACCGATTGGGACCACAAATTATTCCATTAAATAATCTCAAGGGGGCTGTGGCAATCAGCGGTACTGCTTTGACCATTGATCATTTAAGCGGCGCGGTGCTGGGTTGGAAATTCCAGGTGCCTGGCGCCCACTTTGATGGCTTTGAATCCGGTGCTCCATTTCATGCGACCGTCAAGCTTTCTAACGTCAATATTCCTTTGCCTTACCCGAAGATTTTTTCAACGCGTGATTTTTCACTGGCCCAGGCCATTTTTCACCGGTTGCGTCCCAGCGGGTTGCTGAACATCACGGTACATGTGGACCGCAGCCAATTACATGCTGCACCAGTCGTACACGGGGAAATTAACTGCAAGGATGTGCATGCGCGATATATCAATTTTCCGTACCCGATGGACCATGTGCATGGGTTGATCCGTTTTACAACCCACCATATCAGCTTTGTCAATGTTCAGGCCAGTGCCGAGGCGTTCCCCGTGTCGCTCAATGGCAGCGTGGCAATCAACGAAAATGATGGTCCGATTCATCTGGTTATCAGTTCGCCGCACGCCTATTTTGATCGCAGGCTTGCAGCGAGCCTGCCCGCCAGCATTCGGCCTATCTGGAACCGGTTTAACCCGGTGGGGGTGGGCGGATTTGTCTGCGATGTAACGCACGCCGCCGGCACGCGTGGCGGTCCACAGATTGTGCTGCATATTTTTCCGCAGGATGTTTCCGGCGATTACCGTGATTTGCCGTATCCGCTGAAACATGTCCACGGCTCTCTGATATTTACAGATCACGAAACGAAAATCATTAAGCTCGAAGCTCCGGTGGGCAAGACGGGACATATTATATTTACCGGCAAAGTGACATATTCGCCGCATAACCTCGCCAAGCTTCAGCCGATGGTTCATCTGCAGGCCGTTAATGTGCCGATTAATTCCACCTTAACCGGAAGTCTCCCAGCGTCCTGGGCCAAATGGATCAAATTGCTGCATGTCCAATCCGGCAATGCTGACCTTGATGCCATGATTACCCGCGGCACGGGTGGAAATCCATCGGTGCAGGGGAATGTGACGGTGGATCAGGGTGTAATGGCTCCGACGCAACTGCCATGGCCGGTGCGTGGCGTCACGGCTTTGGCACATATCAGTTCCGGCGGGTTAATCATCAATAGTGTTACCGGGCGGACCGGATCCGATGGCAACGGTACGCTTACGGTGATGGGAGCCATCGCGGAACCAAATACCGGGCCGGTGCATGTGAGCATGAATGGAGGCTGGAAGAACGTTCGGATTGCTGCCGCGGCCCCCGCCAGCGTGCCTAAAGTCCTGGCGGATTTTTGGAACAAATGGAAAGTTCGCGGCTCCAGTAACGGAACGTTTACCTATTCGGTTAATGCACTCAAGAACCCGCTTACCGGAATCACCGCGATGCAGGATCAGCAATATCATGTGCTTATGCAACCGGATGGGATGACGGTGAAGCCGGCCTTTCTGCCGGCACCCCTATCCGGGGTCACCGGTGATGTGGATGTGACCGCCGGATCCATTCGTATGAAAAATATTCAGGCTAGCGCGGGGGCCCAGCACCTGAAGCTTTCCGGCGTTTATCATACCGGATCCGACTCTTTGGGACTTTCCGTCATTGCCCAGGGGCCGCACCTGTCCAAACGATGGTTGTCTTTAATTCCCGGGTCCACTGGCCAGTTTATCGACGGACTTCAACCGCATGCAAGCTGGCTTCTTGAACTGCCCAAGTTGAAGCGCATCAAGGTGGGCAAGGCCTATCGCTGGCATGTTACCGGATCATTGGTGCTTAATAATCTTGCCACGATGGGCGATATTAAACTCAAAGCAAAACAGGCAACGGTTACCATCGCACTGGATCTGTCCCCCGGCAATTCTTTCCCCATGCTCGATGGGCAGTTTGGCGTGACGCGCTTAAATTGGAAAGGCAGAATTGCCAATCCGTTGACCGGAGAAATTACCGCTAATTCGTCCACCCACGTGATCACCATTGATAAAATCAATGGAATGGTCGATGGCGGCAAGCTGACCGGAAAAATTCATATCCATACGGGAAAGGAGGCATCTTATGATGTCGCCTGCCAGTTGCATGGCTCACAATTAGCCCAACTTTTAAGCACTTCCGCGCACGCCGGCGCGGCCAAAGGCATCCAGACCAGTACGGGACTTGTCGACGCCTCCCTGAATTTAAGTGCGGTATTAGGCCAACATCCGACCCGGCAAGGCAGCGGGCAACTGGTGATTCATAGCGCCCGCATTTATGACGTACCCATGGCCATGGGTCTTATGCAAATTGTAACCCTGCGCTTACCCATCAGCTCGGATTTTCAGCACGCGCACGTACAATACTTCATCAACAACAATATGGTGCGCTTTAATCCCATTTCCTTAAGCAGCCCGGGTGTTAATCTGGTGGGCGAAGGCTCCTTGAATTTACAAAGCTCTGATCTGGATCTGCGATTTATAACGCAATCTCCCCACGGCACGCGTGTGCCGCTGCTGGGGTTCATTTTTGGACTTGCCCGATCGCAACTTCTCGAGTTGCGCGTTTCCGGCACCCTGGCCCATCCGGTCATAGCACCGGTCCCCTTACGCTTCCTGACCTGGCCCTTCACAGGTTTTGGGCAATAACCCGATAAATGGTTATAATTTCCGCCAGACCCGGACATACCGGCGCCCGTAGCTCAGTTGGATAGAGCGGTGGTTTCCTAAACTGCAGGTCACAGGTTCGATCCCTGTCGGGCGCATTGGGCCAAAGGCCCAATAGAGCAGGAGAATTTAGAACAGGTGAACAGGAGAGCAAATAAGGCTGGAACATAAGAGAGGCTGTCGCCGAGACGAGAAAACCGATCCTGCGGTCACCTGTTCACCTGATCCGCGCATCAGGCCAAAGGCCCGATAGAGCAGAGAATTTAGAGAGTTTAGCAGGAGAGCAAATAAGGCTGGAACAAAAGAGAGGCTGTGGCCGAGACGAGAAAACCCATCCTGCGGTCTACTACCCTACTCTCTACTGCTCAAGGCTCGATAGTGCAGAATCGGGCTGGCACCCGATTAGGGGAAAGAGCTGTGCGGCTTACTACCGAGTTTGCAATCGACCCTTTAGCCGAAATAGAAGTGTCACCCCCAGTCCGGGATATACGGGGCAGCACGGATTAATTACCGGAGCGAGGTTTTCTCAATATGGTACCTAACATTGAATCATTACTGGATCGCGTGCTGGCTATTCCAGAAATTGAACACGGTACCGGAGCGACAGGCCATGAGATTGAAGAGGCTGAGCAATTGCTCTGTTTGAAAATTCCAGTGGACTATTGTGTTATGCTTCGTCGGGCCGGGTGGCTGGCAATCGGCCATCAGGAATTCTGGGGACTTGGACCGGACGTGCCCAAGCATCTCCATCTGGTTCGCGCTACTCAATTGTGGCGGACAAACCAGTGGGTGGGGTTGCCGGGCCATCTGCTACCGATAAAAGAGGACGGCGGCGGAAATCTGTTTTGCCTGGATTGCTCGCACCCTGATCTGAACGAGCATCCTATCATTTTTCAGAGCCGTGATGCAGAGCCTGCTAACCGCAGTAGTTTCTGGGCCGCAACGCTCTGTGAATTTGTCGAGGATTATGTCGACGAATTTCTGGCGGAAGAGTTACAGTAGTAAAAGGCGAGGCTGGCCCTTCGGGAAGTGAAACTTGGCTGCGCCGGCTGGCCGTGGCAGGCGATGGTAAAGCGAAACTTGGAGTATACAATACATTCCGAAGGGCGACCCGTAGGCCCAACCGGAGGCCTAATAATGAAACAAGGACTTGCCTCCCCAGATTGCTTCATCAGTCGCAAACAACCGATTGGTCTGAATAAGGCCATGTATCCAGAGGCTTTTAACAAATGAACGCTAAAGAATTTATCCAGGGGGTGATCAAACACATGCGGTCAGGGACGGAAGGGGCGATCTCTTTTATAGGTTCTCCGCCCCCGGGCAGAAAACCTCTTCCGAAAGGGATGGAAATGCACAATTGGTACCGAGGCTTATCCAACATCGATAAGGAGATGGTGAACAAGCTAATCAATGAAGTGACCGAGGGAACTGTTTACGGGCTGCTGATGGTTCTCGATCACAAGATGTTCGTGGAGGGCTATGGCGAGAAGGGTGTGCTGGAACTGCACTATCGCGATCGTGATGGCAAGGCCGTCCGTCTGAATCCGCTTGGCGGAGAGAATGGGAAGGATTTGGAATATTATTTCAAGGAATTCCGTGATTCGGGAAGCAATATGGGGAATGGCTAGGTTGGCCTGTTGCAGAGCCTCACCGAGTTGGGAAGAATTAAGCCCCAATGGATCGCGGAACCTTGGAAAGGGTGACGCCCGTCGATTCCGAACCCTACCGGGGCCGAAAGATAAGCCCGAAAGAGGCCGCCGCGGGCCTTTGGCGGCTGTTGGTTGACTGCGGCAAGCAGTTATCTGGTTGCGTCGGGTTTCGCTTCGTCAGCGAAAGTCGAAGCCAGCCCCTTGGCACCGAATCGCGGCCGCGCCGGACGATGGTAAACTTAAGCTCGGGGCGTACAATATGCTCAATAAGGCGATCCATGTGGGCCAGACAGGGCGGTCTAAAATGATCCGCGTACCCGTTTCGCTTCGCCAAATCTGGAGCGGGCGGAGAGAATGGGGAAGGTAGCGGCTGGCCATCTGTCCACGAGAATCCGAGAAAATCCAAAAGGGGTCCGTTGAGATATGCCAACTGAACTGGAAGAACTCAAACAGATTTACGCTGAATTATCCGAGCTTGCCAAGTGCGGTGCCGGATTCCATGCGCAAATTGAAAAGTGGCCTCTGCTCTATAAGCGGAAGCCAGCGAGTGCGAGGCAGACTCATCAGCCCCCCGGCATAGTCGCGTACGCCGGCGCCCTTCTCTCAGATACGCTGCCCATCGCTGGCGAATTCGAACCCGACGGGCGGCCCTGGCTGGACGCCAACGGAAACCCAATCGTAAACAGCGTCGGAAGACCGTTTCGCATGATCCCGGGCTGGAAAGCATCGGTATGCTTGGTGGATGAGACAATAGGCCCATCGGCCGACGCCCAAGAAATTAGGAAAAAGATAACCGAGATGCTCAAAATGCTTGGGCGTTTCCTTCCCGCAGAGGCATCGTCAATGAAGTTGAGCGGCGATTCGGTGGGGCCTTGGCTGCTCCACTTGGCCCAGAAGTGTGCCTCCGGTGCCGCGGGTAAGCGGCACCAGACGCAGTGGGCGCAGTTCGGATGGACAGACAACGGCTGCCTCGTGCAAGTGGTAGACGCTACCCCAGAGTGGCCACCTCCGGGAATTGCGCGTTCTCTTGGGGATCCGCCACCCCAGATGGTCGAGATCGCGGATGTCGCCGGTGCCAGTCGAGTTGTGCTATCCGAGTGGATCTCAGAGATGGAGTCGAGGCAGGGAAGCCAACTCCCGGAAGCTGGACCGATCGCCGACACCGCTACGCATAAGTTTGCTGTGGCATTCACCTTCCCCGGCGAGAAAAGGTCGTACGTGGAAAAAGTGGATAAGGCGCTTCAGATATTACTTGGGCCGGATCAGATATTTTACGACAAGCGTTACGAGCACGAATTGGCAAGGCTGGATTTGGACACCTACCTCCAATCGCTTTACCACGACCGGGCTGAGCTAATCGTGGTCTTCTTATGCAGCGAATATAATCGCAAGGACTGGTGCGGAATTGAGTGGCGGGCCGTTCGTGACATCATAAAGAAAAGGCAAGGGGATAGCGTTATGCCGTTTCGATTCGACAACGCTAATATTCCCGGGCTACTCTCAATTGATGGGTACATCGACGCCGCCGCCACCGCGACGGAGAAGGCCGCCGAGCTTATCCAGAAACGGCTTTTGGCTAACCGCCGTGCGTCCAGCGCCGCCGTTCCTAGTCGCGATACGCCGCCGGCCAACCTTGGCCCCGCAGCAGATTCGTAGGCCGCCACGGAAGTGCTCGCGCTTCTGCGCCTGGAGCGGCAACTGGACCAGAGATTTATGACGCCCCGGGACCGGGCGTGTTGCAACTAGGAGCAACAATGAGGCTGATCGAAATCATTCGGGATTTGGAACTCCTTGAGAACGAAGGCACTATTTGCGTGCTCAAACCTTGGACGGAAAATTCTCCGGCAGTTGTCGCAGTGAAGCCCGAGGCCGCAGACTCTGGGATGGAATACTTCATGGATGTTTTTATCGCTCGCGAATTCTTGGATGGCTGGGCCTCTAATCTCGACACGCATCCAACCCTTGAGGAAAAATGTTTGAGATTAATCCAGTACGCAATTAATGACGCGTGAGGGCGTCTGGTGCAAGAGCCCCGCAGAGTGTGCGTATTGCGGCGGCTTGGCGAGGTGAGCGGGTGTCGAATTTCATAATAATGGACGGCCTGGTGCACGCCCCGCAGTGCCGTGATATGGAACTAAGGCCGTATGTTGAACAATATTCGCGGGCTGGCGTATCGGCGCGTATCTGCCGCCGGCGTGGCCGCAAATATGATTCATAGGCAGAGCAAATATAAAGGAAATCACGCGAGGTCGTGTGGGACGAACACTTTCACCAAAACGGCACGAAGGCAAAATGCCGTTGGCGTTGCGGCGGTGAATCTGTGGAATCTTGAAAATCTGTGGATGTTTACTGTTGATGGATGCGCGGTTTAGTGTTGGCCAGCAGTGGGCGACGGCTTCGGGGTAGGCGAGGCATTCTTGTTCGGAGACGCGGCAGGCCAATATTTCCGCGGTAGGGGATTTTGTAATTTAATTTAGTTATTTAAGGCTTGCATATACGTATCCCATGGGATACAATGGGGAGTGCCGGAGATACGCCAGACCGAGCAATATGAGCAATGGTTCGACGGCCTGCGTGACCGGCAGGCGAAGGCGCGCATCGACGTTCGTATCCGGCGGTTGTCGTTGGGTAATCCGAGCGATGCAAGGTCGGTTGGCCAGGGCGTATCGGAATTGCGGATTGAATACGGCCCCGGATACCGGGTGTACTTTACGCGGCGCGGCGAATGGGTCGTAATCCTACTTGTCGGCGGCGATAAACGCACACAAGGGCGGGACATTAAGACGGCGATTGAACTGGCCCGCAATCTGTAGGAGATTACCATGGCAAAAACTAAAACCCGTCGCTGGGACGCGGCCGATCATCTTAAAACCAACGCTGATATGACCGCTTATCTGGAAGCGGCGCTGCAGGATGGCGACGCGACCGTCATTACCGCGGCGCTGGGCGATATTGCCCGCGCTAAGGGTATGACGCGCATTGCACGCAGCGCGGGCTTGGGGCGGGAGAGTTTATACAAGGCGCTTTCACCGGACGGGCGACCGGAATTCGCAACGGTATTGAAGGTGGTTCGGGCGTTAGGACTAACGCTCCACGCGGCATAGGGCTTAATCTTCAGCCAACCCATGCGGCCTTAACGCCTTGGGGTCGGCCACGCCGATCAGGCCGTGTTTGGTGCGGCACACATCTGTATTGGCCGGCCCTTGATGTGGATTTGTCGCTGGATCAAATTCAGCACCCGGAACAATTTCCACTGATTGCGAAGTAGATTGCCAAAAGACCGCGGATCACGCGGATAAACGCCGGGCTTCACAAAAGCCCCAAATCTGGAATTTGAAATCACACAGTTCGCGATATTTAAGGCGTGAGAATGGAACGTAAATAGTGGACCGCAGGCCGGCGTTCTTGTCTGGGCGACAGCCACCCTTTTGCGCCAGCCGAATTTGCTCTACTGCTCAACTCTCTCGTGTCACCTGCTCTAATCGGGCCGCAGCCCGATTCGCTCTACTGTTCAACTCTCTAAATCCTCTGCTGCTCTGTCGGCGGTTCTCTCCCGTTGCTATCGTAAATAAAATAATCGCCGTGGGCTTTTTAGCGGCGGGAAGCTACGGTGTGCTGCGCGATCTTGCGGCGAATCTGTGGAATTCCGAAAATCTGTGGATGTTTACCGCCAACGGCTACGCCCTTCACTGGTGGGCTATGCAGCGGGCGATTGCTTCGGGATAGGCGATGCATTCTTGTTCAAACACGCGATGGGCCAGTATTTCTGCGGTGTCACCGGGTAGAACGGGGCAGGTGCGTTGAAGAAGAATTGGGCCGTGGTCGTACTGATTATCGGCGTAATGCACAGTGCAGCCGGAGATGGTTTCGCCGGCGTCAATGACCGCCTGATGCACCTTTAGGCCGTGCATGCCGCGGCCGCCGTATTTCGGCAACAGGGCGGGGTGGATATTCAGGACGCGGTTTTCAAATGTCGGCGGAATGGGCAGCAGCGATAAAAAGCCGGCCATGATGACTAAATCCACCTGGTGTTTGCCAATCGCTGTGAAGACCGCATCGGAAAATGCGAAGGCGTCGGTAAAACTGCGGCGCGAAATGACTTCATGCGGCAAGCCCAGTTTTTCGGCCCGGACCAGGCCGTAGACCTCGGGCCGGCTGGAAATCACACAGGCAATAGAAGCGGATAATTTCCCATCCGCAATTGAACTAGCCAGATTTTCCAACGTGGTACCGGAACCTGAAATCAGAATTGCCAATCGCCTGGCAGGTGGTGTGTGTTGTTGCTTCATGTTGCCGTGTTCGCGTCCTGTTTAATGTTTACTTCGCTGGCCGCAGCCCCCAAGCCTTTTGCCCGGCGTGCCATTACGGCCATCACGCCGCCGCCGATGGTCAAAATAACAAACATGGTGATGGCTTTGGGCGTGACCGAATCTGGTGATCCCGAGATCGCCGCCACGCCCGGCCCCAGCACCGTACCGATGCCGATCAGGCTTTCGTGAATTCCTGCGTTGGCACCTGATCCCTGGCTAAGGTGCATGGCATAATAAAGCGATCCGGAGTAAAGCATGGCAACCGCAACGCCAAAAATCGCTTCAGATAATATCAGCATAAATACCGATTGACTTAACAGCAGGGCCACTGTTCCCAGCATCAATGCCGCAAAAGAAATCATCATCCAGTGCACCCGATAATGCCAGCCCGTCCAGAAGCTGGTAAGTAAAAAACCGCCGATGCGGGTTAAGGCCCACACCGACGCCAAGGCCGTGGCCAAGGCATAGGATTTTATTCCCAGGGCGATGGTAATGGTGGGCAAGACGGCCACAACCGTATTGGCCGCCACATAAGAAAGCATGTTGGAAAGCCACGCCATGTGCAACAATGTTTTGGATTTTGGCGAAGCGAGAATCGCCTGGCTGCGGGCCAGTTCTTCCGGGGAATCTTCAACATGGCCGGCATGAATTTGCGATTGCGGAACAGAAAACAGAGCAATAATGATCCAGACCATCAGGCTGATAATCGCGGCGATAATAAAAACCGCGGCCCAGGAAAGCCACAAGGCCAGCGAACCCACGATGGCGCCGGCGATAAAGCCGGTGGTGGACCAGTTGATATTATAGATTGTGATGCGTTTGGTTAAACGTAATTTTCCTGATACACACGTCAGGGCAGATTCAACGGCGGGCCACAGCGGGGCGGTGAAAAAATTGAGCATCAGCAGAAAAATAAACACGCCCCCCAAGCTGCGCTGCACCACCGCCAATGTTCCAAACGCACATACGGGAATACATATCAACGCCATGTAACTTCCCAGACGGCGTTGCCCCAGCCGATCCACCATGCGGCCGCCGTAAAATGCTCCTATCGTATAGACCAGTCCCCCGGCGGCAACCATACCGAGTTGCACTTCCGCCGGTTGATGCAATTCATACGCGGCAAAGAAAAAAACCGCATTGGAAGTTAAGGATGTCATAAACGACGCCAGCCAATGGGCGATGTACCACGGCAGCAGCGGCGAGCGCCAATACATCGCTCTGGGACGGGTGGACGTTGATGAAACTGGAATCTGGCTCACGGAAAAATACCCCGCTGCTTATAAGCGCGTGTCACATGTTCCACCGCTACACAAAAAGCTGCCGTGGAAAGGTCTGTATCATATTGATGCGCGGCCAGGCGCACCCGCCGTGCCGCCAGAACAATGGTTTGTTGCAGTTCACGGTCCACCCGGCTGAGGTCCCAATGCACGCCGGCCTTGTTCTGCACCCATTCCAGGTAACTCACCGTTACCCCGCCGGCATTGCACAATATTGCCGGCAACAGCGCAATGCCGCGCTGCCGCAGAACTTGCGCCCCCGCGGGCGTCACCGGGCCATTACCCCCTTCGGCCAGCACCCGGGCGTTGAGCCACTGGGCTTCGGGTGCATCAATCATGCGTTCCAGCGCCGCGGGGATAAACACATCCACTTCCGTGCGGTAAAACGCTTCCCGATCAATAATCTCCACGCCTGAAGCGGTGAAGCCCGCCAAGCCTCCGGTCTGTTGCACGTGCTGTTGTAACTCCGTTATCGGCAGGCCTTGGATATTGCGCAGTGCACACGTATGATCCATCACTGAAATCAGCTTGGCACCATGTACGCCAAGCGCTTGCGCGGTGTTACTGCCGACATTGCCAAAGCCCAGAATGCCCAGCCGCAGGCCAGCCGGTTTCAGGCGAAATTCCGGCAGCAATTCCAGCAGCACATAACAAAGTCCCTGCCCGGTGGCCTTTTCGCGCCCTTCACTGCCGCCGCAGCCGACGGATTTCCCGGTTACCACATTGAGCATCCCCTGCTGGCGGCCTTCCTGATGGGTGTTGAGATACGTATCCATCATCCAGTCCATAATCTGGGCATTGGTTCCCACATCGGGAGCAGGGATATCAATTTCCGGGCCGATGTTCCCGCCCAGTGCGGAAGTAAACCGACGGGTCATGCGCATGAGTTCACTTGGTGAAAGTTGTCGAGGGTCCACTTTAATTCCCCCCTTGGCCCCGCCGAAAGGCAGCCGCATGACCGCACACTTCATGGTCATCCAGACCGACAATGCCTTGACATCATCAAGACTCACATCCGGATGGTAACGTATGCCGCCCTTATACGGCCCCAAGATATTGTTATGCTGAATTCGGTAGCCCTTGAACAGGCGATAACGCCCGTCATCCATCATCACCGGGAAATGAACCATCAATTCATTTTTCGGTTGCGATACGATAGCTTTTACAAAATCAGGGGCTTGAATAACTCCGCAGGCATCGTTAACCGACTCCACGGCCATGGCAAAAAGCGAATCCGGATCTGTCGGCTCCAATGCTTGCGCATGTGGCAGTGGCGTTGAAATGTTCTGCATAGGCATAACTTATCTCCGTCGGGCAAAGGCGCCTTGAATCAGCGACGCAACATCATACCCGTGAAGGGTCCGCTGTGGCTAGGAGCCTGTCCGAGTAATGGCCGGGATTGCGATGGGTCTGAAATGTCCCGTATGCGCGGCGGAGGATCGAGCCGACTCTTAATGATGAGTCTGCGAGATACGACAACAAAGCAGGCGGGGCATTTCAGGCCCACCCGCAGGGCGGCGTGCTTTTTGGCTCCCCTCTGCGGCGCGGCTCCTCGGAGTACCATCCGTGTCAGGTACGCCATCGTCGCCGCTGCTTGATGGGAGCCAAAAATCACGCCGTCGCAACCCGGCGATTACCCGGACAGGCTCCTGGGACGGGGGCGGGCGGGGGAGGAAATGAGGAGTTGGGAGTTAGAAGTTAGAATTCTTTGGAAGCGCTGGCGCTGCTGAATGCGACATGCGGGAGTCCGCAGGTTTTTCAGCCGAACAAAATAGCAGCGCCAGCGCTTCCGAAACATTCTAACTGCCAACTCCTCGCTTCTAACTTCTTCCCCGGTCCCCTGTTCCAGATTCCAGGTTCCAGGTTCTAGATTCCAAGTCCCAAGTCCCAAGTCCCCGTCGGAGCCGATCGTTATTCTGCCTTTTTGACAACTGGAGGATTAAAACGCTCAGGTTGCCCCTGCCAGCGCGGCAGAAAAGTGGTGGAAATGTCCCAGGACATTCAGCGAAGAAAAATGCATAAGTTATTGTAAAAAATGGGTTTATGTATTTATGAGCAAGCCAGATACAGTGCTGGCATAGAAGTTGCATAGCTGGTTGGATGTCGCCCGCATCGCGGGTTGGTGTTGATCAGCGGCAACTGCGTTCCGGTATCGGAGCAGTGCCTCATAGTGGTAGCGGTAGCATTCCGCGATATTTTGCGAAGGAGTCTTTCAATGGCAGTTAAGCAGATTTCGTTTGATGAATCAGCGCGTAAGAGTTTACTTGAAGGCGTAACCAAGCTGGCTTCAGCCGTTAAAAGCACGCTAGGCCCACGCGGGCGCAATGCAGTCCTAGATAAGGGATGGGGCGCTCCGACCGTAACCAAAGACGGCGTATCGGTTGCGGAAGAAATTGAGTTAGGCAATAAATTTGAAAACGTTGGCGCACAGTTGGTAAAAGAAGCGGCCACCAAAACCAGCGACATCGCTGGCGACGGCACCACCACCGCCACTGTTCTGGCCGAGGCGATCTTTAAGGAAGGGTATCGCAACCTGGCCGCCGGAGCCGATGCCATGGCTCTGGCTCGCGGCATTAACAAGGCCGTTGAAGCGGTGATCGCAAATCTCAAAAAACTTTCCAAGCCCCTGAACGTTGCTGATAAAAATGAAATCGCCGATGTGGCGGCGGTCAGCGCGAACAATGATAAAGACATCGGCAACATCATGGCCGATGCATTCCAGCGCGTAGGAAAAGATGGCGTTATCACGGTTGAAGAGGGTAAATCCCTGGAAACCTACGTGGATGTCGTGGAAGGCATGCAGTTTGACCGCGGTTATATTTCCCCGAACTTCATCACCAATCAGGATGAAATGACGGTGGTGCTTGATAAACCCTTTATTCTGATTTTTGAAGACAAAATTTCCAGCGCCACCAAGCTGGTTCCCATCCTGGAAAAAATTCAGGCGGCCAAACGCCCCCTGCTGATTATCGCTGAAGACATTGAAAGCGAAGCTCTGGCCACGCTGGTAGTCAACAAATTGCGGGGCATTTTGAATGTGGCTGCAGTGAAAGCTCCGGGATACGGGGATCGCCGCAAGGCCATGATGGAAGACATCGCAGTTCTGACCGGCGGTCGTTGCATCATGAAGGACTTGGGCATAGAGCTTGATAAAGTGACTGTGCAGGATCTGGGGCAGGCCCGCAAAGTGGAAATTGATAGCGACAATACCACCATTATTGAAGGCGTCGGCAAGACTGAAGCAATCAAGGGCCGCATTGAGCAAATTCGCCGCGAAATCAGCACCACTACCTCTGATTATGATCGCGAAAAACTCCAGGAACGCCTGGCCAAGCTCGCCGGTGGTGTAGCGCAAATCAACGTAGGTGCCGCGACTGAATCTGAAATGAAGGAAAAGAAGGCACGCGTGGAAGACGCCCTTCATGCCACGCGGGCGGCGGTTGAGGAAGGTGTTCTGCCGGGTGGTGGAACAGCTTTAATCCGCAGCCTTTCCGTGCTGGATGGCTTGAAGACCAACAGTGACGATGAAGCCACGGGCGTGGCCATTGTCCGCCGAGCGCTCCAGGAGCCAACACGCTGCATTTCGCATAACTCCGGCGAAGATGGTGCCGTAGTCGTCAAAAAGGTGTTGGCCGGTAAAGGCAACTTCGGCTTTAACGCATTAACCCTGGATTATGAACCGGACATGATCAAAGCCGGTATTATCACGCCGACCAAAGTTGAACGTAGCGCCCTGCAGAACGCCGCGAGTGTGGCATCTCTGCTGCTGACTACCGATGCGATTATCGTTGAAAAACCCAAGGCAAAAGATGCCGGTGGCCCTCCAGGTGGAATGGGCGGCGGTATGGGTGGGATGGGAGGCATGGGTGGAATGGGCGGTATGGGGGGCATGGGAGGTATGGGTGGCATGGGTGGAATGGACATGATGTAATCCGGGTGTGTGGCTCGGATGCGAAACGTTCTGGAATAAAGCGGTGTAACGCCGCGTAAGATAGACAACAACCTAACAGGAGAAAAAGAATATGAAGCTTAGTCCCTTAGATGATCGGCTTGTCATTAAACCTGCTGCGGCGGAAACCAAAACAGCCACCGGCATTGTCTTGCCCGAGACGGCTAAAGAAAAGCCCACGCGCGGTAAGGTTCTTCATACCGGACCGGGGCGCATGCTGGACAGCGGCGTGCGGGCAGCGATGTGTGTCAAAGTTGGCGATGAAGTTTACTACGGCAAGTACGCCGGAACGGAAATCAAAATCAATGACGAGGCGTTCGTGATTGTTCGCGAAAGCGACCTGTTGGGCGTTGTTGAGAAATAATGTAACAGGTGGGCATCAGGCTGGGCCACAATCCTACAGCTCGGCGGATGCAGGCGTTGAATATACAGAAGTAAAATTTACTAGAGGTGCATACCATGGCAGCTAAACAATTAATGTTCGATCAGGCGGCGCGTCAAAAAGTTCAAGAAGGTCTTTCCAAACTCGCCCGTGCAGTGAAAGTCACGCTGGGGCCTTCCGGCCGCAATGTAGTGATTTCCAAAAGCTGGGGCTCGCCCCAGGTAACACGTGATGGTGTCACAGTGGCCAAGGAAGTTGAACTCCCGGAACCCTTTGAAAACATGGGTGCCAAGCTGGTCAACGAAGTGGCCAACAAGACCAACGATATTGCCGGTGACGGCACCACCACTGCCACCGTACTGGCCGAAGCCATTTACTCCGCTGGCCTGCGGCATGTCACCACGGGTATGAACCCTGTGGTCGTCAAGCGCGGGATTGATAAAGCCGTGGAAGCCGCTACGGAAGCCATTAAAGCCTCTGCTCGCAAGGTCAGCGGCAAGGACGATCTGCGTAAGGTTGCGACCATCTCGGCCAATTCGGACGTGGCGATCGGCAATCTGATTGCCGATGCCCTGGATCGTGTGGGTAAAGATGGCGTGGTAACCATTGAAGAAGGCAAAAGCACGGAAACCACCATGGATGTGGTGGAAGGCATGGCCTTTGATAAAGGTTATTTATCCCCATATTTCATGACCAATCCCGGCACGCTGGAATGTGTTCTGGAAGATGCCTACATTGTGCTGTTTGAAAAGAAAATCAGCACCATCAGCGAAATTCTTCCGCTGTTAAACAAAATTGTCACCGCGGCCAAGCCTCTGCTGATTATCGCAGAAGATGTGGAAGCCGAGGCCTTGGCCACGCTGGTGGTCAATCGTCTGCGAAGCATCCTGCAGGTTTGTGCGGTTAAAGCGCCGGGCTTCGGGGATCGCCGCAAGGCCATTATGGGTGATCTGGCGGTTGTGACCGGCGGTAAATTTATCAGCGAAGATCTGGGTGCCAAACTCGATTCGCTGGAATTATCCGATCTGGGCCGCGCCAAACGCGTCGTGATTGATAAAGACAACACGACGATTATCGAAGGTGCGGGCAAGAAAAAAGATATTGAATCGCGGGTGGCGCAAATCCGGCTGCAAGTCGAAAAGACCACCAGCGATTATGACCGTGAAAAACTCCAGGAACGTCTGGCGAAGCTCACCGGCGGCGTGGCGGTGCTACGTGTCGGCGGAGCTACGGAAACGGCCATGAAGGAATGCAAATTCCGCGTGGAAGACGCTCTTCATGCCACCCGTGCAGCTGCCGAAGAAGGCATTGTAGCCGGCGGCGGTGTAGCGTTTCTGCGGGCCATGTCCGCCGTGGAAGCCGCTAAGTCCAAAGCCCGTGGTGATGAAAAAGTCGGCTTTGATATTATCCTCTCCGCGTTGCGGGCACCGACGATTCAGATCTGCGAGAACGCGGGCGAGGACGGCACGGTGGTGGTAGACGGCATTCTTGAAAAAGAAGGTTCCTACGGCTACAACGCCGCTTCGGGTGAATATGGTGACATGTTCAAACTCGGCATTGTTGATCCGGCCAAGGTGGCACGCACCGCCTTACAAAATGCCGCATCGGTTGCCGGGCTTTTGCTGACCACAGATGTGCTGGTCACGGAAGTTAAGGATGAAAAGGAAACCATCGCCGGAGCAGTGCGATAAGCTTTCCTTTGCGTGGTGCGCCGCGGCAAGAGCGGTATAATCACCTAGCCTGAAAATCTCGGAGCCCAGAGATCGCAATGGTCTCTGGGCTTCAGTTTGTAAAGCCCGGAGCGAAATCCATACAATGGCCACAAAACGTGATTACTATGAGATTCTGGAACTGCAGCGCACAGCTTCCGGCGAGGAAGTCAAGAAAGCCTACCGTAAGGCCGCTTTGAAATTTCATCCGGATAAAAATCCGGGAGATAAAGAAGCGGAAGTCCGCTTCAAGGAATGTTCCGAAGCCTACGAAGTGCTATCCGATTCTGAAAAACGCTCACGTTATGATCAGTACGGCCATGATGGTCTGCGCGGCTCGGCGGTGCATGATTATCAGAACATGCAGTATGACGATATTTTCTCCATGTTCAACGATATATTCAGCGGCGCGGGCGGCGGAAGAGCCTCGCAGGCCCGGCGGCCCAATCGGGGCTTCGATCTTGAAACACTGACGGAAATCACCCTTCAGGATGTCGCCCGCGGGTGTGAACGTGAAGTGGAATTCACCCGGCAGGATTTGTGCAAAACTTGTGAGGGTACCGGTGCCAAGGCGGGGACAAAGCGTAAAATCTGTTCCACCTGCGGCGGCCGTGGGCAAGTGGTGCAGCGTGGCTTTGGTGGCATGTTTCAAATGGTGGGTACCTGCCCGGCCTGTATGGGGCAAGGTTCCACGGTGGATAAGCCCTGCCCGGATTGTGACGGCAGCGGCCGATCTCCGTTGAATCGGAAAATCGTGGTAAAAATTCCCGCCGGCATACATGATGGCCAGGCCGTGCGCGTGCGGGGTGAAGGTGAACCCGGCGAAGGCGGAAACAATCGCGGTGATCTGCACGTGTATGTGAAGGTCAAGGAGCATCCATTTTTCCAACGGCAGGATGATCACCTGCTAATGGAAGTGCCCATCAGCATGGCGCAGGCTGCTCTGGGGGCGGATGTGGAAATTCCCACACTTTTTGGAAAATCCTCGCTGCATGTGGCACCCGGTACCCAACCGGGGCAGGTGCTGAAGGTCAAGGGCCTGGGCCTGCCGGATTTGCGCGGCGGTCGCACCGGCGATCTCATTGCGGCGATTACCCTGGAAGTTCCGCGAAAATTAAATAAAAAGCAGGAGCAGTTGCTGCGCGAATTTGCCGCCACGGAGGAACGTGATGTCCTGCCCGCGCAGACGAGTTTTTTTGACAAACTAAAAGATTATCTGGTAGGTACACAGGAACCCAGCGAGGCTCCAACCGAAAAAAAATAATTCCTGATGAACATCGGCACGTATATAATTCAGAGGTGAATACATGGTCAATAAACGTCAACATCCCGAATCAGACCCGACCGATGAATCCTCGTCGGCCAATCCAGAGCAGCCATCCACCACCGAAGAGGAATCGCGCCAGAACGATGCGCTGACCAGCGCGATCGCCGAAGCCAACGATTTACGTGAACGACTTTTGCGGTGGCAGGCGGATTTTGACAATCTGCGCAGGCGCAGCAGTGGCGAAATTCTTGAAACCCGCCGCAATGCGGAAGGGGGCTTTGCCAAAGATCTCCTGGATGTGCTGGATCATTTTGAAACCGCGCTGGCGGTTGACCCCGCCAAAACGGATGCGGCCACACTGTTGCAGGGCGTTCGGATCACCTACGACGAATTGAAAAAAGTGCTCCAACGTCGCGGCATTGAAAGTTTTGACCCCACCGGGCAGGCCTTTGATCCCAATCTGCATGAGGCCATCGCACGGGAAGTCAACGCAGAGGTCGAACCGATGGCCATCGTGCAGTGCTTCCAGCGCGGCTACATGATGGGCGACAAAATTCTGCGGCCTGCAAAAGTAAAAGTCAGCACGAAGGATTAACGTTTCCGTAACGGAAGTTTCCGGCGCAGCAATGTCCTACGCGGGGGCCTGTGCCGCCATTGGTGAACCGTTGGGTAAATGCTTCGCAACTGCCTTGGAATTCATGGAGACAAAACAATGCCAACGTATGAATATCGCTGTGAAAAGTGCGGCCATGAGTTTGAAGAATTTCAATCTATCACGGCCAAGCCGATAAAAAAATGTCCGAAGTGCGGCAAGCCGGCAGTCAAGCGGCTGATCTCGGCGGGGGTGGGGATTATATTTCGCGGCAGCGGCTTTTATGAAACGGATTATCGCTCGGATCAATATAAGCAGGCGGCTAAAAAAGAATCGGAAGCCGGCAAACCGGAAACCACCGCCACCGATGCGAAAGCTGACGGCAAAGCCGGCGCAAAATCAGACGCTACACCCGATGCCAAGCCCGATTCTAAGTCCGGTGAAAAAACTGAATCTAAAACACCTCCTCCCACCGCCAGTACGCCCGCGGTGGAAAAAAAATCCGCACCGGCACCCAAGGCATCAAAATCAGCGAAAAAATAACGGATATACAATTAACCGCCCGCAAGGAACGCTTGGCAAATGACTGATTCACAACATCCTGCTCCGCAACGCGTGTGCCCAATATGCAAAGCGCCCGCGGATATAAACAACCAGGCGTTTCCTTTTTGCAGTCCGCGTTGCCGACTCATTGACTTGAACCAGTGGATGGAAGGGCGCTATAGCGTTACGCGGCCCTTGGATCCACAGGATATTGATGAAGGTCAAACGGGCGGCGACGACGTTGCGCCCCCGTGACGTATTTCCGGATAGGCGTAAGCTGCGCCCCCGGCAGAAAATCAGACCGTTCACACTCGCTATCGGATATAACTTAAGGTAGACTTTCGCACCATGAAACCGGAAAAAAATAAATCGTTGACGTATAAACAGGCGGGCGTGGACATTGACGCCGGAGACGCCATGGTCGATCAGATCAAGCATCTCTGTGCGCGCACCTACGGGCCGCGTGTGCTGGGCAAGTGGGGGGCCTTCGCGGGGCTTTTTCGCCTGGATTTCAATGAAAAAATATTCGCACGCAATTATAAAGAACCCGTGCTCATTGCCTGCACCGATGGCGTGGGAACGAAAATTAAAATTGCCGCGGAAATGAAAAAATACGACACCGTCGGCATTGATCTGGTGGCAATGAGTGTTAATGACCTGATTGTGCAGGGCGGTGAGCCGCTGTTTTTTCTGGATTATCTTGCCGTTCACAAACTCGATCCGGCGATAACAACGCAAATGGTCAAAGGCATTTCCGACGGGTGTGTGGAAGCTGGCGCAGCGTTGCTGGGCGGAGAAACCGCTGAAATGCCCGCAGTCTATGCGCCTGGTGAATTTGATATGGCAGGATTTGCCGTGGGGGTCGTGGAACGGAAAAATATTCTTGATGGTTCGACCGTAGCGTTGGGAGACAGCGTGATTGGTCTGGCCAGCAGCGGCATACATTCCAACGGTTATGCTCTGGTAAGGCACATCTGCTTTGACAAGCTGGGCTTGACGCCCGATACATTTATTCCGGAATTCAACTGCACCCTGGGCGAGGAACTTCTGCGGCCCACAAGAATTTATGTAAAATCTATCCTGGGTGTGCTGCACAAATACAAACGCAATCATGTAATCAAAGCCATGAGTCATATCACCGGCGGTGGATTGCCGGGAAATCTTCCGCGCGTTCTTCCGGACGGCATGGCGGTAAAAATTAAACGCGATGCCTGGACGGTGCCGCCGATTTTCCAATACCTGCAAAAGCGCGGCCCTGTGGATCTTGATGAAATGTTTAATGTATTTAACATGGGCATTGGCTACGTGATCGTGGCGAGTCCCAAATACACCCGCTCTATCATGACGCATCTGCGGGCCTTGGGAGAACAGCCATGCTTTTTAGGTAAAATTAAAAAAGCGGTGAATGGATCGCAGTTGGAATGGGCGTGAGTGGACGAGGACGCAGGAGCTACGAGTTAGAAGTTAGGAGTTAGAAGTTAGAAGCCGGGGACCAGACCGTGGATTGATCGCCCCCATAATGTTAGCCGGCACATTCATGTGCCGAGGGATTTAGTGAAGTATGAGAACAATGAAGAAATACCAATGATCATTGATCGCTTGCAACGCCGTTCGGAATGCAGGCAGGATGCCTGCGTTAAAAACAATCGCCGCGCAGCGTTCCCTATTCTAACTCCTAACTCCTAACTCCTCATCGCCCCGGCGATGGCTATCTCTAAGGCCGTGCCGATGGTAGAATAAAGTAATGTATCCGACGGTTTTTCTTTACCTTTGAGGGTTGCTCATGTCAGGCGAATTTAACAGCTCGGGTTCCGTATCTTCCGGAACCTCTGGCGACGATATTAATCAGGCGGTTTCCGAAGCCATGGGCGGCTTATCCATGGAGGAACTGCTTAAATCCGTATCCCAACCCGCAGCCGCGGTGGAAGATAATTTAGATCCGTCGCGTCCGATGCGGGGTGGTCGCCCCAAAGCTGCGGCCGAAGTGCCGGCTGCCAGCACCCGGGATCGCCGCGGCCGCGTGATCGCCATTCGTGACCGAAGCATCTTTATTGATCTGGGCGGAAAATCCCAAGGCGTGGTTCCATTAGAACAGTTCATGGAGCATGATGAAGAACCGATTATCGGCCAGGAATATGAATTCACGTTCACAGGATATGACAATCGCGAAGGCCTGGTGATGTTATCGCGGCGCGGCGCGGTCAACCATGGCTCATGGGACCAACTGCATGAAGGCGATGTCGTAGAAGGCGTGGTGGCCGCCGCTAATAAAGGTGGGTTGGAAGTTACGATTAATAATATCCGCGCCTTTATGCCGGCGGGGCAGGTGGATATTCGATTTAATTCTGATCTCAACGCGCTGGTGGGGCAGAAAATAAAGTGCCAGATTATTGAAGTGAATCGCTCAGATCGCAAACTGGTGGTAAGCCGCAGAGAAATTCTGGAGCAGCAGGCCGTCCTTGATCGGGCAAAAACCTGGAGCGAACTGGCCACCGGTCAGATTCGTGAAGGAGTCGTCAGCAGCGTGCAGGCGTATGGTGCCTTTGTGGATATCGGGGGAGTTGATGGCCTGCTGCATGTCTCGGCGATGAGCCATACCCGCGTGGCCGATCCCACAAAAATTGTTAAACCCGGTGACCGGGTGCAGGTGATGGTTTTGGCGGTGGACCAGGAAAAACAGCGCGTGTCACTGGGCCTTAAGCAGTTGCAGAAAGATCCCTGGACCAGTGCTGTAGAAGATTTTCCAGTTGGCATGGTCACGGAATCCACGATCACCCGCTTGATGGATTTCGGTGCCTTTGCAGAACTTTCACCCGGCGTTGAAGGGTTGATTCATATTTCAGAACTCGCCACGCATCGCGTTGCCCATACCGGGCAGGTGGTCAAGCCCGGCGATAAAATTAATGTAAAAGTCCTGGCCGTAGACCTGGAGAAAAAACGTATCAGCCTTTCTGCGGCACAGGTCCAGCGTGAGACCGCACAGCAGAACGCGGAACCCGCCAACAGCGCCGGTAGCGATGCAAGTTCTTCCACCGCAACATCGCCGGCAGGGCCGGCCAAACCCGCCGGGAAGGCGGCAAAAAAAACCGTTTTGCGTGGCGGCCTGTGATGGGCTGGCGTGCATGGGTGGCCCCGCGTCGCAAAAAATATCGGCCTTATTCCTTGACTCTAACGGCAATCAAACTACCATACACAGTGTCTTATAATTTTGGCAGGTGACGCATGGCTCGCAAACGTAAAGATGTGACGGAAATTTTAGTGGAGATGGGTTCCATTAAACCGCCCGCCGCCGCCAAGGCCTTGGAAGAGGCTCGCAAATCCTTTAAACCGGTTGAAGAAGTGCTCGTTGAATCCAAAGTCGCCACGGAGGAAGATGTCACCAAAGCCATGGCTATTCAGTACGATATGGAATATATCGATCTGGATAAAAATACCATGGCGGTCAGCGATTTTCGGCTCCTGCCGGCGGATCTGATTAAAC
>JAJZDN010000188.1 GCA_021805985.1 Planctomycetota bacterium
CGAGCAATGAACAAATCATCGGAACTTCCGAATCTTTGATCCGTGATTATCGTTGGTCCTCCGTTTACCTCCGCTACCTCCTTGTGCATCAACGTGCTCCAGATTCCGCGTCCAGAATTCATTGAACTGCTTTTTTTCACCACTGAGGGAGCCGAGGAAATGGAGGTTCCGTAGCGACGCCGGGCGGGCAGGATGCCTGCGGCACGGCACCGCTGGCGGCGGCGTTGGCCGGGAAGCATAGATTCCGACAATATTTCATCCGTGGCAACCAAGTGTGCACTTCATTCCACGTCATTCGCCATCGATTATACGTCCGGTCAAGCTGGCCGCAAACCGGTAACCGCTCGCAATTCTTCGCCGCGCCCCGCGGCGGAGCCCGAGCCGGCGGACCGATTGCGCCCAGCGCTTTCTCATTGCCCCGGCGACAGCCACTTATATGCACCAGCCTTATTTGCTCTACTGCTCAACTCTCTGTTCTGCCGTGCCGCAGCCCGGTTCGCTCACCTGACACCGTTTCCGACATTACCATCCCTGCGAAGCGGCCTGTCGGAGCCAGGCGCAGCAGGGGTGCGGGTAACTCGGCGGCGCGAAATTTGTAAACCTGCTTCCGCCGGCGTTTTGGTATCGACTTTAGCACCAGTTATCATGGATGGTGGCAGGACCGTCCATGCCCAAGCGGATGTCGCATCACGGTCACGGTTTAATTCTCCTCAACCCGTGAGGTTTATGAGCAGATCACCGGACCGTGGTGGGGTGCCTGTTCAGAAGTCTAAACCACCCCGATAGGATGAAAAATCCATCAAGTCAATATCGGCGAATTCGTCAAGCATTGCGCTTTCTCCATGGCCCAGCGGCACGCCAATGCCCATCAAACGTGGTTCGCTTGTTGATTGCGATGAGCACCGGCTCCAGAAATGTTCGGACTTGTCGAATGGTCGTCAGGAGGTCGGTGGAATCTTCGCCAGCGCGGTTATTGTGAATAAAAGCCTTCCATTGGAGAACCTTTGTGGCGTCTTTGCCAAACTCATCCGTCAACGAGATCGGCAGATGATCATCCACTTCCCGTTCGCGCCGCTTTAGCGTCGCGTTAACAGCGGCTTGCAAGGTGTTTCCATCAAAAGAGAAATGCCGCGCCAACATGGCAATATCAAAGTAATCCTTCATTCGACTATTCTTTATCCCCCGCTCCAGCATCGCGTCGAGTTTCTCGGCGATAGCCGTTTCACGCGGATAAATTTTTATGTGCGGCGCGGGCATGTCGAGTAACGTTGGATAGGCCGCTTCTTCCGCTTTTTGAGAAAGGCTGTCGCCAAGCCCAATGTCCACCTGAAGGTTCAATCGGGCTGTTCCAAGAAAACCACGAAGCTTGACGCGTAGTCCACGGTATGCCTGCCCTTCCCTGATTTCGGTTACGGCAATTGAGGCTGGATCAAACTTCAAGCCATCAGACTTGACCGGTACGGTGCAGATGTCCTGAAATATGCCCGTAAGTACAGACTGATTAATCCGACCCGTGGCCAGAAGGTCCAAGTCGCGTGTTGGCCGGTGTATACGCCCCAGCCATAGCACAAAAAGCGCCGCCCCTTTGAGGATAAACCGCTTGCCGTGTCTTGTACGGCTGAGCCGGTACAAGAGTCGCTCGTTGCCGTAACGCGTCAGGATAGCATTGAAGTCCTCTTTTCGCGTCATCGCGAGATTCAGCAGACGGTCGTGAACGCTATGCGCAACGGAATCATGGAGTTTATCGGTCACAGCATCGCCTCCAGATATGGACTCATCACGCGTTCCACCCGGCAGATGCGGGCGAAACGGACCAATTCGTCAACACTTGCCTTGCGCTGTTGCACGCAGTCGCGCAGGGCCTCAATGGCTACATTCAGCCCAATCTTGTTTCGGCATTTAAAGCAGTCCGCCACGGTTTTGGCGATGCCATAGACTCGGACCGGCACGCCGTGAACTTCGTGCGTTTCCACACCCTGTGTGAGCGATGCTCCGGAGAAGCGAATGATATGTAGCGCCACCGTACCAATACGCGGAGAGCTCGCTTTCTGGTCAATGGCAAGCCAAACCTCATGCGGATTCTGCGTGGTCAGATCATGAAATCGCAACGCGGAAAGCAGGCATACCACTCCGGTTGGCGTTTTCTTGCAGACTTGGGCGAGGGATTGATGCTCGGTTGCAATGGTTCCGGGCGTGCGGTATAGACCGCGGGCCAAACGTTCGATGAGGCCCTGTCGCATTGCCAGCACAAGGTATTGTCTTGCAATGCCTTTGACCTCCAAATCACGAGGGCGCAGCAAGCCCTGTCGGCGTGCCAGATTAACAACCTGAAAAACTCTTGAACTACTCATGCTGCCATTTTACGGTATATTGGTAGTAACACACAAGTATCAATATAATGTAAATATCGCGGATGAAGTGGAATTCAATCAGAAAATCGCCGTGGTCCCGGTCGCCGTGCGCTACAAAAACTCACCGCTGCGCTTGCCATGCTCCGGCTTCACGGCGCCTTGCTGCGTTCCAGGCGTGCGCGTTTATGTTGAGTACCGAATTATTTGTGATAGCGGTGGGAAAGCCCGGCGTTTCGGAGGTTCCCGGGAATAAACACTCAACATAATCACAGTCCCTTGACGGGTCCCAAAAATCACGCTGTCGCAACCCGGCGATTACTCGGACAGGCTCCCGGCATTCAAATCGAGATCGCACGACGACATTATCGCGGCGATCCGCGACTGCCGATCGTTGATATCCATGTTCGCAAAGCGGCTTGATCGTTCGGGGAGATGCGAAGCACAGGATGCCGCCCCGGTGTCCGCGCCCCCGGCCGCGCGCAGGGCGGGAATTTCTCGCCCACCGGCGAGCATAAGGCCCCGGAATTGTTCCACCTATTGCCATAATTCCATATTACACAACCATTGGACGCCCACCGGATCATCCGTTATTATCATTAGTGACCCTCTCACAATTCGCTGGGCCGCTTTAAGGTTACTTTGT
>JAJZDN010000189.1 GCA_021805985.1 Planctomycetota bacterium
TACACTTCTGTTTCGGGGTCATATAGGCCTGTCCCGATAACCATAATTACGACACCGTGATCGGGATATCCACAATAAATAATTTCATTTGCACCATAACTGGATTGCACATCATCATCGGTGAACTCCCGAGGCACCGCTCTTCTCCCGGAGGCCCGTCCCGGCTGGCCGCGAGATTTCGGCTCCTGCCTTAACGCGACGTCAGTTCCCGGGCCGGTGAAAATGGTGGAATTAACATAAGCATCGGCGATTCGCCCAGCGATCAGAAGCTTACCGCGGCGCGCCGGGGAGCAACGGCCAACGGGCAGTGCATCCGTTTCACCACCAAGGCACGGGCGCGCAAAGGGTTTTGCGGCCGCTTGCTTGCGGCGTGCACATTCTTGACACTGGGGCATATTTTCATTTAATGCGACCATACGCTGTCCGCAAAAGACCGCTTATGCAATGGTGATCGTATTGTTTTCTGCTGCCCGCGTCAAAGCAACTCGTTATTTTTCCGCTGCGCGGGGTCTCCAGTCCCCCGCTTTCACCTGGAACTTCCGTTGCGGCATGGACGCATTCCTGCCGCCAAAGCTGAATGCGGAGGGCGTGAGCTCGATCAATGGCTGGTTGCACGAAAGCAAAAAGCCATGACCTGAATGAACGGTAAAGTAGTGTACCGGCTGGCCGGTAAAGGCATCATTCGCAATGGCTGGAAGATAATGCGGAACAAGCTGCGACAAGCTGGCCGGATATTGATGGTGCCGCCGCTTGTAAAGAGCCAACGCTATCGACAGCTTTGTGAGCCGGGATCGTGTTCTGGCTTCCTCGCAAAACACGCCGAGCTGCGCGCCGTTTGGCCCGCATACGGAAACCACAATATCCAACGGCTCGAAAAGCGAACGCAGCACGAGACCGGAAAATGAACCGCCACGGACAACCGGGATCATCGCCGCAATGGATCCCGTTATACCCATCCGCTCGTAACCGGAGTAAGCGCGGAACTGTTGATCGGCATGTTGAAGCAGGGCAAGCCTCTTCCGGAAATCGGTAACCGCGGCGGCGGCCACCTCCTGATTGAATAGCCGATTGGTGCTCCGCAGCAGCTTGGCATAGTCAATCGGGAGAAAATACTGCTGAAGGGTTCGGAACGTGGAAGCCCCGAATTCCGCGGTCAGTCCGTCCCGTCGCCTGCGCATCAGACTGTCCAGCGCGACATAACGCGCGTCGTTGAGCATGGCGGGAAGCGCGGAGCGCTTAAAGCTGCGATTTACCTGGGTCAATAGGCCGCGCAACTGCAAATCGGAAAGCCGGCCCGAGTTGGCCAGCGCCCGGTCCAGCTGCAGCGCGGAAGTAGCGGTGGCAATTGCCTGCAGACCGGAAATTGTACCGGGGGATTGGGTCATCAACCGGGCCAGCCGATACACATCACGGGCCTCATGTATGGCCGCCACCGTGTTTCCATTGCCCAGCAGAAACATGGTATCGGCACATGCGAGGTTCTGTAACGAAGCGATCATGGATTGATCCGGACGGAAAATACCCAAAACCGATCCGTCCTGACTGCGAAGCGGAATATAATACCGTGATTTTCTCATGGCCTCTGAAAACAGGCGCAGCACCCGTGCGTTGGCCTTGATCCATTGCGCAAACGATGGAAATTGCCGGGCGGTCCATGGATGTTCCATGATGCGATCTTCCATCCGACTTTCCCGCACCCCCTTCGGCTGGACCTTGCCCGGTTGCGGCAGAGGCAAGGGGTGCTTTTTTATCCACCTCGTGAAGGTGATTAGACTTTTAGAATTTCGGGTAAATGGTGGCATTCCCAATTTGCGCATCACCCACCTGCCGTCGCCGTATTTTGTATTGAAGCATTTCGGCCCGGCGGCTTGAATCAGCGGCGGAAGCGCATTATTTTCCGGTGTAACGCCCCGCCCCTCCATCTGGTCCAGCGCCGCGAGATAATTCACACTGCCGTCTTTTTCTATCGGCCCGGTGAGGCAGGTGGTCCCGTGGCTTATGGGAACTACCTGCCACGCATAAACCCAATATTGGTCTGTTGCAAGCAACAGCACCATAAGCGTAAGTAAGCCAAGGCTCACTTTTTTACGCCGCCGCTCCTGGACCGTGAGATTTTTCTCCAGCGTGTCCCGCATATCGGCGGTTGAATCTGCCGGCCGATATTGGAGAACCGCCCGCCGCAGGAACCAGAACCTTACCGACAAAAACAGCAGCAGCATCCATCCGCAAGCCCGGCCAATGTCGTTCACCGATATGATGTCCATGATAAACGTGCGATACATCGGCGATGTGGGTGGCGGCATTAAGCCCAGCGGCCGGACTAAATACAACAGGGCCAGAAGGCTCAGCAGCCAATAGGCAATGGCCAGAGTCAATCCGCAGTCGCCACCACCATTTATCTGATTTTCTCTGAAGAACCGCCGATAGCTGCGCGCCAGCGGTACCAGCGTAATCAGTGGCAGCACCTGGCTGAGAATCCAAATTGGCACCGGCAGAAGCAACAGCCAGACCAGCCACGGCCAACGCATGCGGTACGGTTGTGGAATGGCACGCGCCGCGGACCAGAAAATCCAGACACAAAAGGCCACTGCGCCAATCGCGATGAGCAGGGCAATCAGGACCAGCGCATCAGCCATATTAAGGCTCCAGACAATGTTGACCCATCCGGCGATGTATGCCGACAAGACTATTGCGCAAAATGTTAGCACTGCGTGAGGGAAGCGTCGAGCAATACACCGAAGCCTTTTTTATGCATCGATGGATGTTTGTCAGGAAAGGACGCTTTAAGTGATATATAATGTCAACTGTTATTGTTTTTTTAAAGGATCGGTGTTTTATGATTCAAGCCAAAGGTTATGCCGTACAGAGTGCCACTTCCCCCCTGGCGCCTTTTGCCTTTACCCGCCGGGTGCCCGGCCCCAATGATGTACACATCGAGATTCTCTACTGCGGCATCTGTCACACGGATCTGCATCAATGCCGCAATGACTG
>JAJZDN010000078.1 GCA_021805985.1 Planctomycetota bacterium
CGCCGCGTGGGGGCGTCTGCTCCGCTGCGGTCGGACTCGCTGCGCTCGCCCTCCCTGCGCTGCGCAGACGCCCCCACGCGATCCCTTGAAGGAAGTTAAACTTGGATGCGAACAGTGAACAATAATGTGACAACTTTAGATCAGGACTTGACAGGCGGGCGAGCCGATGAGTTGATCCCACCGGGTATGTTAGCCGGCACATTTATGTGCCGAGGGATGAGGAGTTAGAAGTCAGGAGTTAGAAGACGGCGTCCGAGAGCACCGTGCTGATAACCCGGTGGTCGCCCGCAGGCGATGGAGGTGGGACGAGTATTTAAGTAGAAGGCGGACTTGAAAAAGGTGCAAAAGCAAGTAGGATAGATGCTCTGAAGCACCAGTAGCTCAGTTGGTAGAGCAGCTGACTCTTAATCAGCGGGTCCTAGGTTCAAATCCTAGCTGGTGCAGTAAAAATCATCAATAAAATCAACGGTTTGTGACGCCATTTGTCGTTGCTTCACCACCTGCTACACCAAGGTTTGCATCCGTCGATCAGAAACTGCGGATTTTACCGGCCGCGTGGGATCAGGGAGCCGGGGTTACAGGTTACAGGTTACGGGTTACAGCACTACAGAGGGAAACAGCATCTGGCATTTTCCGGAAGCGCTGCCGCCCGACGATTTGCCAGGCGGGATCCCACGTAACGCGGGCGTCTCGCCTGCCTGTGGCGTGTTTCGGTTACTTCGCTGCGGGTCCGTGAACGGCTGCCGCTAATTTGACGTGATGTCCGGCTGGTGGTAACGTTTCACTTATTCTTTAGCAAACATCAGGAGTAGCAAAAATGGGCAAATGCGCTTCGTGCGGCCAAACTATTTTTGGCGGAGTCAAAGACGGTGAACGCCGCTTTTGTAATGCCCGGTGTCGAAATAATGGCCGCATCGTTGCTGTCGCCGCGGTGGTGCCGGACGACGTCGTGGAAGCTCTGGGCACCCAAATGCACAGTGGCCCCTGCCCCAAATGCAAGGGACCAGGCCCGGTCGATGTGCACTTTTCCTATCGCGTATGGTCGGCATTTATTGTGACCCGACGCATAAGTTCGTCACAGATTAGTTGCCGCCGCTGTGGATTGAAGACACAAACCGGGAATTTGATTTTTAGCACTCTGTTTGGATGGTGGGGGTTACCATGGGGCCTTGTTTTTACCCCTGTCCAAGTGTGCCGGAATATCGCGGCCATGGTGTCTCCACCCGATCCCGCAGCCCCCTCTGCCGAGCTTATGCGCCGGGCACGGATTGAGTTGGCGGCCCGGGTTCAGCAATGACCGCCAAGAGCCTGTCCGACATTGGGACGGCATTTGTTAAAGCGCCTGGACGATCCCCGTTAGACGCTGAGGCTGGAATATTGCGGTGTTTTTACTAATCGCACAAACTCGTTTTTCATTGTGAGGATGGCAAGATGGCCAAGTTGCGGGGCAAGGGGGCCAAGTTGGACATGTGGATGAATGGGTTGATTTTAGCGGGTTTGGTTGAAGGTGGCCAAGATGGCCAAGTTGTTTCAGGTTTTAGGAGTTAGGAGTTGGACGAGAACGCAGGAGTTAGGAGTTAGGAGTTAGAAGGTTTTGAAGCGCTGCGCTGCTATTTTGTGGGTTAGGAGACGGGGTTACCACAAAGACACGAAGAAAAGGGGGGTACGAGCCACAGAGATCACAGAGGCCACAGAGGCGGAGGATCCACAGATTTTGCGGATTGCACAGATTAACGACGACGCGGCAATTTACCACAAGGCGCAAAGGCACGAAGGAATTGAACCGCAGATTGCGCGGGCATCGGGCGGCGGCCCGATAGAACAGGAGAGAGTGGAGAGGTGAACAGTAGAGCAAATTCGGCTGGTGCAAAATGGTGGCTGTCGCCGCGATGAAACGCCTTCTCCGGCGGCGGATTAGAGCAGCGTGTGGGCCGCGACGTACTAAGCGGGTTATTTACTTTTCAAGCAGCGGCTCACGGATCAATGATCACTGATCACGGATCAATATTGTATTGGGGAGGCTATAGGGCGCGGGGGGGCTTGATGAGTAGGGCGGGATAGCATCTGGCATCTGGCATCGAGCATGTGGCAGGCGGCGTAGTTAAAGGTTACGGAGTTAGGAGTTGTACGAGAACGCAGAAGTTAGGAGTTAGAAGGTTTGGGAAGCGCTGCGCTTTTGGTTTGTTCGGCAGATAAATCTGCCGGCTAACATTATTCCAGGTTCCAGATTCCAGGTTCCAGGTTCCAGGTTCCAGGTTCCAGGTTCCAGGTTCTAGGTTCCGGGTCACACGGGGCGGAGGATCCACCGATTTCACAGATTACACAGATTTCTGGTGGTTGGGGGTAAGACGCAAAAACTAGCCACGTCCCAGTAGCTTTCTTATTGCTCCGTTCGCTGCGAGGGGAGACTTGCCCAAACGCTTTCCGCAGTGTTAATGTAGTTCAGGACCACACCGGCCGTCTCCTCCGCCATTTTCGTTATCTTGTCCTTGGCCCCGGGCCCCACAAGGCTAGCCAATGTTGCGTCGTCGGAGGTATCGGGAAAGGGCAGCTTTAGCAGTCCGCGCCAGCAACTAAAAGTGCACAAATCCTTATCAAGTCGCTTTCTCGTTTCCTCATGAAACAGATCGCCCTGCTGCTTCAGGGGTCCTGAGTAATCACTTTTTCTCGGGGGCGTCAGTCCCACATACAGCCCCAACGCGTCACCACGCTCGAGGGTTAGCTGGAGGCCCGCAGCCTTGAAGCTGTCACCGTCGTACGACAAAGCTGTGTGGGGATACTTCTCATTTTTAAGCAGTTCCTTTTTGTCCCCCATTTTTACGCGCCGGCCGGTCTTCTGAAGCGATACGTCAAGCGCTGTGACGAAACCGGCCCACCAGCGAGCGCGCAATTGGTCGATTGCGTTGTTGATGTCCTTCATGTGCCGGATAATTGCAGGATTATCCTCAAGTAGCTCCAGAGTCTTTTCCATATATTCATTTTCCAAGGGTAGGCCTCCGGTAAGGTGATACACCACGTTTCGGTATTGCTGTAACGCCTGGTTTATATTGACATGTTGGTATGTCTCCCGCAGACATTTGTCAAGCCATTTAAGAATGTGGGTCTGATAGGAAATACGGAAGTAAGGCTTGCCTTCTGCCGTCCCAGACGCCTTTCCGTCGAGCGTAAGGTATAGTACGAGGTATTGGCCCCCACGTTCCTTCGCCCACCCAATGTAGCGTGCAAGCTGCCTTGGCTGCTCCCCTGCGCGGATTTTGTTTTCAATGGTAAGCCAACCCCATTCAGTAATTTTAATAACGATGTCGGGCTGATCTCCGCCGGTCCGATTTTCCAGGGTGATTTGCGAATGCTCCGCATCGGCCAACTCCAGGCCAGATGGGCAGACGGGGTCCGCGGCGTCTTCATGCGGCTGCACGCCTTCCGAAATCACTTGCAGGAAAAGCCGTAGAAACATGCCGCCACAATCATGGGTCCCCTGCGGATCCAGGAGGTACGCTAGCCAGCGCGAGTGCAGGCGAACCTCATCCTCCGGCTTCAAGAGTGCGGTAAACACATTGAACGCTCCCTTGGTGGCCCTCAAGTGTGTCGCGTGTTCTGCCCCAAGTCGATCAAGCTTTTGCGCCACGGAGTGAAGGCTGCGGGCAAGCTCATCCAGTTTGGCCTTTTCCGCCGCGTAAATGCCGGCGTCGTATTCGGTCACGGCGGCCAAGCCTTTCTCTAATTCGTGGAACTCGGCGTTCATTCAGCCTCTCCTGCGACAGTAGGCCTCTCGCGACGGTTTCCCCCAGCCGCAATACCGTCGGCGTCTGTAAATACTCATTGCCCGAACGGAGCGTGGAGTATAGTCCCGTCCCTAAAAAAGGCAAAACAACCCAAGGCGACGGGCGTGGCAATAAATCCGGGCAGGCCGCTGGAGTGCGATTTTCCAAGAGGAAGCATTCCCTTAGCGCCGGCATTGATGCCGTCGATTTCGCCGCTTGCCCGGAAATATTGCCACGCCCCAAGGCGACAGTTCTGAGTTTTCGGGTTCTGAGTTTTCGGGGTAGGCGCGAGCCGCCACGGGCGGTATAATACAATTGCAGTTGTGTTTTTTTAAAGGTCGAAGAATGCTTAAAAACTCATTCATCTCGCATAAAACTCCGGGCAAAGCGGACAAATCGCTGCGGACTCTGCACAGTAAGAAGTATCCATCCCAAGCGGAAAAACTAGCGGGCGTCAAACGAAATGGAATGACGATAGCAAACATTGCCGACCCATCGGAGGAATTATGCTTAGCGGCCGTCAGGCAATATGGCCTTTCAATAAAACATATAAAAAATCCAAGCAAAGCGGTTAAATCGGCGGCGAAAAAGCAAATCGCAGCGGCGGGAAAGAAGAAAATCGCGGCGCTAAAGGCGGAAATCGCAGCGGTAAAAAAGCAAACGGCGGCGGCGATAGGGCAAATCGTCTAGGCGAGACGCAAGAGTAGTCTCCCATGAGGCGGTGCCCCGCCAGCACGGGATGAGAAAAGGCCGTATTTACTCGCTGCTGCGAACATGTGGCGATTTTTCAGGGCAGAATTGGACAAAAAAATGGAATCGACTTCGACAGCGTGCTGGCGGCGTGCCTCCTGCGAGCCTGCTTCCCCGAACGCTGGCCTGACCTTCTTCGATTAGCTGGTAATCAAACTTGGGTCACAAGTTTCCACCGAAACGTTGCGGCGCAGGTAGCGGGTGGGTACCAAGGCCTTTGGATGATGCACGGCGATGTGGTAAGCCAATTAAGGGAATCGTATGTCCAACTCGGATTGTCGGGTCCGGTGTGGAATATGCTGTCAATACGGGAACTTACTGGTGGCCGCGAGGTAAGGCCCGGAGGAATTGTCCGGAATGGAGCGCAGAAAAAGTGGAAGTTATTTGTCGACTCGTAAACACTCGCCGCTGAACCGGATCCCGCGCATCCGTGGTGGCGCGACGAGCCACAAATTCGTAGCTATTTTCAGCGGGTGTCAATCGTCGTTCCGTTGGTCGTTATTTTGCGTCGGTTGCCCGTCGCTGACATCTCAACCAGTGGCCGCCGGGGCTGGCCAGATGAGCTTGCAAAGTTCGAAAAGGAGCTTCTGGCGTTCCTCGATTTCGTCAGGCCCGAATGTGGCGAGCGGTTTAAATGGCAGTTCGGTCTCCTTCACAAACCGGGTGAAGTCGAGTTTGCTCTTATAGCTATCTTCCCGCAATGTTTCGTTCCAAAGCAGCGTATTGGCGTAGGTCGCCAACTTCTTGGTATACGATTCGTCTCCGCTGGATTGGTTATCCTGGCCTCGCAGGAGAAGCGTGGCCCCAAGGCGGTTACGCTCTTGCTCGAAGCGGTCCTGGTCCTTTCCGAACTGCGCGATATTATCGTCGTTGCGAGCCAGAATGTGTTCGATGTGGAATCCATTAACGGCACCCCGGCGGGTTACAAGGTCAATAAGTGGATGGGGCATTTGCCGTTTCGTCTTTTGCGCAAGAAGCATTTCAACCCGTGCAAACAGATAGCGTATGAATCGCGGGTTCAAGCGGTCGATTGACATAGGCTTAAAGAGGGTATAGTTAAACGCCTCCAGGTCCGGCATACCCCGTCGTTCTTTCAGTTCTTCAACGAGGTGCCTTTGGAAAACCGCTGGAATCTCTGCTGCCGGTCTGCCGCGAATTTCCGTGCTGATATGGTACAGGCGATCAGTATATCCATTGGAATCGTAACTGCCCTGGAGTTGCAAGAGGGAAAACAGACGGTCAAGCCCCGTGGCCACCGCCTGAATCTTGGCCTCTTCCTCGGGGTCATCCACTGTACAGGATGAGAGCACAAGCATGAATTGATTATTCTGCTCATTCAACTGATTGCAGAAGACGGATCGGAACGCTTCCGTCTCGCGGAGCGTTACTTCCCACAGCCGGCTGTAGAGTTGGGTGTAGTACTTGAATGGCCCCTTGAGAAAGGTCTTCACCTCGCCGGGGTTGTGGTCAAGCTTTAGCTTCGCGTTCAATTCCGCCTTGAACATTTCGCGGTGATAGTCGCTGTCGAACCGCTGCCCGAATTTGCGGCTATCTGCAAACTGAGCCTTAAGCCAATATCGGAAGAAATCATCAATTTCGTCGTCCCGAAACCTGTTCACGTTTTGAAGCTGCTCATCCCACAGTTCGTTGAACTTCTCACGGTCCAGCTCCAGCTTGTCGATTTGGCCCAGCAGTTTACCCTTGAGGATTTCGTAGGGCTTGAGTCGGACGCCTCGGTCGTTGATCACCTCGAACACCATGGGAACGTGGGTCGTCTCCACGGACAGATTGATCATCACCAAACGAAAAAGGAAGTAGTGAACAAAGGTTTCAAACGCATGCTGGTCCTTCAATCGCGCATCCAGCACGGCACTGATGGCCACAAAGTTGTTGACCATGTTTATCGCAGTGATGCCGGATGTGATGTCAATGCTTTCCGGCTCGGCATTGTTCATCAGTTCACGAAGCACATGAATATGCCGAACATGGTTCATCCAAAAGTCGTGCTGGGTACCGGAATAACCGGCGATTTTCTGTACCAGCCAGTTCTCGGTCTTGGATTTGAATGTTTGGGCCTGCCTATGTAATTTGAGTAAAATCAACGTCAGCGTTGTCAACCGTTGCTGCCCGTCCACCACGAAGTCACGACCATTGACGTTGTTGGTCACATAGGTGTTCAGGTAATACCAAGGATACCGAGCGTTGATGTTCTCTTTGTTCGGGTCGAGGGCCGCGTACTCTTTGTAGGCTGCATCAAATTGATAGAAGATATCATCCAGCAGGCGCTTCACCGGTTCCTCAGTCCATTTGTAGTCACGCTGGTAGAAATCGATGAAGTAGACCTTGTTGGAAAAGGTTTCGTTTAGATTCTGTTTGTTTGGTTGAATTTCCATTGTTTGGCTAGTCCTATTCGTGCTCCTGCGTTCGGCCGGCAGCCTGAAAATTATCACAACCATGCAAGCTTGCTTCAGATTTTGGAATCGTATTCGCTGATAAGAATATTCGCAAGCGTTTTGACAGCGTTTTGTGACAGCGTGACAGCGTTTTGTGATAATTTCCAACCCAAATTGCCCTCGAATTCACAGCCTGTTAAAATTCCGGCATGGACGAAAACGCTTCTATCATAGTCTCCGGCGCGATGATTGCCGCGTCAAACACTGCGTGTACCTTAATAGAAAAAATATCTGAGGCCACTGGAGGGCTGTTTGCACCGTACCTGATCCGGAGGAAGGCCCTGGCCGAGGCCGATGCTGCTCGCAGTATGGCCGCTGCGGAGCGTGAGATTAAGACTGAGGGTGCCATCAACATGGCGGAGACCGAAGAGAAGATAAACTACATCCGATACCGGGCTTCCATCCGTCACGCTGGGGAAGAGGTGAAGAAACAGGCTAATATGGAGTCAATACTGGCCCAAGCGATCCCGGAGATAAACGACGGTGCTAGGTGCGAGACTCTCGACGATGATTGGATTGTTAACTTCTTCGACAAATGTCGCACCACCTCGTCAAAGGAGATGCAGGCTCTCTGGGCTAAGGTGCTGGCGGGCGAAGCGAATTCGCCTGGCCACTATTCAAAAAGGACCGTGAATGTTCTTCAATCGCTAGAAGTACGCGACGCCGAACTTTTTTCCGCATTATGCCGTTTTATTTGGACCGTTGGTGGTAGGACTATTCCATTAATTTTTGAAACGAAACCAAAAGGAACGATTTACGCCGAACATGGCATCAACTTCGAGAAACTGAACAGCTTGGCGGATATCGGATTAATCAATCTTAATATCCTTGCCGGCTACTCAATCATACCTTGGAAAGAATTTCTTGACACCGACTACATGGGGCGGGAATACCAGATAGGATTACTTCTGCTCGACAAACAAGAAGTACGCGTCGGAAATGCAATGCTGACCCAAATTGGAAAGGAACTGGCGTCGGTCGTGCAAGTCGGTCCGGTTGAGGGTCTGTGGGAATACGTAATTGAGCAATGGCAGCAGGGAAGGGCCGCGACGGGTGTCCCCGAAACCGTAAAAAGTGCATGATTGGGCCCCTTCTATGCGGTCGGGTTGGTTAAGGCGCAGGCGTTGAGTCCCTATCCACTGTCGCAATCCCCCAGCTTGCCTTGGTAAATTAATTAAGGCCGCCCACAGATCGCCCGTATAAATGTGGGGCAAGTATAATTCATTCACAGTTAGATAAATAAGGAGCACCGACGTGAAAACAGAAATGGGTGAATTGCTCGTTGGAGCATTTCAGCAGGTAATTCAGCGTTGCGATATTGTCTGCTATAACCAGCGCCTATCCGGGGGCGGCCTGAGCGGGCTAAACGAGATAGACGTCCTTGGCCTGCGTTTCGACAGGAAAACGGCCTTTTTATGCGAGGTCGCTACGCATATCGGGGGGTTGCTGTACGTTGACTATCCAACAACTGTGGCGCGTATTACCGCGAAGCACCGACACCAGAAAGCCTTTGCGGAAGCTCGACTGCAGGAGTTTCCAGACCGCCGATACCAGTTATGGTCTCCCGTTGTGCCAGAGGGCATTCTTACGGATCGCTTAAACCACATCGACCCGGACCTGAAACTGGTGATCAACGGGAGATATGCCCGGCGTGTAGATCGGCTGCGGAACGCGGCTGGCGAGCGGATGAACGATGAGAACAATTCAGCGTTCCGCTTGATGCAAATACTGGAGCACTTGAGGCGGTGATTCATGCCCATGCGTTGCGAAAGTGGGACAAAAGGGGCTGCCTGTAATACTCGCAAAAAAATCCGGCGCGCTGCGGTGATATTTTTTTACCAGTTTTCCAAGTGTATGGCCTTTCGGTAAATGGCTTGTCCCGCTAAACCCCGCGTTGAAATCACAGTCATATTATGTCCCCATCCACATGCCGAGACCGGATCGACCATCTGCTTTATAATCACTGCAACTTGGCACCGAAGAAATAGCGATTAAGGAAGGTACGACGGCACCGAAGGCGGAAGTGAAAGAGCGAAAGGAGCGTGGCCAGTGGCCGAGATTCATTCACCAACTGAAGATTCCTCCATGCGAGATTGGCGGCGCGAAGCGAGCCTATGGGCGTGGATGCTTGCACTTGGAGTGGGGATCATGGCGGCTGCCCTTGCGGTGGTGGTTGCGGAGGCAGTTTTTCAAAGAGTTGCTTTGGCCGGTATCTGGTGTGCGGAGCCGTTCTTCATCGCGGTTGGGGTCGTAGTTGCCGGTGTATTTCTTATGCTGCGAAGCGGCTTTGGATGGGGCGCGATCTCCGGCAGCGGGTTCCGTGTTCCGCCAGCTTGGCTGGTGGGGGGCGGTGCGGTTTTCCTCTTCTGGCTTTGGCTATGGTGGACGGGGCCACGACCAAGGCCACCCAACCATTCCGTTCTCGCGCCGGCCCCCAGGGGACATGAAGCTGTTTTTATTCACGGAGGGGTATGGCTATTGGGAGCGGTAATTTCATGTGGTATCGCGTTGACCATATGGCAAGCCGTTTTTCCAAGAGTTCTGGCCGCTTACGGACGGCGCTCGGAACTGAAACGGCGTTTGGGGCGAATGCTCGCGGTCTTGCCATTAACCGATCCGGTCGAAGCGACGAGGGCTGGCCCCAGCGGTGCTGAAATTGAACGCTGGCTCCTTGGAAGCGAGGGGCCAGTGCAAGCCGGTGAAGAGAGCCTCTTCGTTCGTGAACCCTCGCCGGAGCGAATTATCGCGAGCCTCCGCCCAGCGCACTTGTATGGCACTGCCGGAACCTTGGGGCTCATTGGCCAGAACGGTGCGGGGAAATCCTCCCTGTTGCGATTGGCGCAAGGATCACCAGAGGCAAGAAACGAAATCGAATTATTATTTGTATACATATCCCTCTGGGAATACAAAACCGCCCAAGCGGCCATTGAATCCATGATCGAAAAGGTACTGCAAGAAGTGCGCGACAAAATTGACATCTTTCCATTCACCGGAGCTGCTCGCGCGTTTATCCGTGCAATGACCGGCGACGGGCGCTTGCAATGGCTTACCGATACTCTCGCGTTACGTGTTTCCATCGAAGATAATCTGCGTGCGTTATCAGCGGTATTGCTTCTGAACAAACTGCGCATAATCGTCTGCATTGAGGATAACGATCGGGTGGAGGATGCATCACTTAAAAGCCAACTTGTCGGCCTCATCACCGGGGCGATGGACTTTATTCGCCAGTTTCCCGGCTTCGGCTACGTTATCTGCGTATCCAGCAGTGATTGGAATGAGCTGCAGGCGCAAGCCTTGAGCAAAGTTGAGGAAACTGGGAAGCGGGAGGCGCGGCATGGAAAAATATTTGAGTTGTTGAAGGCCCGCGAACGAACACGGAAGGGGAAATATGGTAGTTTGCTGAAACGCGGTGCGTCCCAGGGAACCGGTGTTCCCGAGGCTGGCACCGATGGGATATCCGATCCGCTAGTTAGTCTCTTGAACGAAGAGATTGAGGCTCGGCACCGTGCAAGCGAGGCTGCAGCCAAAGAGCAATTGCAAGGGTTCGACACAACGCGCCTCTGCCGAGAGGATCTTGTAATCCCACTGTTACGGCCTCAGCAATGGGAACCCGTTTTAAAACACTTCCGTGAAAAGATGTTAGAGGGCAGCAGTGGTCCCGAGAGGACGCGGTTCGGGTTTAGCGATGCGGATCGCGAAGCGTCATGGGCTGCTTTTATCAAGGCCGTGAAGGCATCGGCAACGGCTGCGGTCCCATTTAACCCGGAGTACAGCATAAGCTTCACGCCAAGGACGCTGCGGCGCGGGCTTTCTGACGCCCGACGCAAGTGGTCGGCCATCAAAGCGCAACTCGGGGACACAGTCGTCGTGGATCCGGATAGCGTGTTGGTGGCGTGCCTGGTGCGCTCATGTCGGCCCGACGTGTGGAACACGCTAATCCGTACCGCTCAATTATTGGACGGCGCGGACTGACCGAAGCTTGAAATCATTTGGCCAATCCAAGGTCATACTGCACTCTTGACCCCGGCGCCCTTGGAAGCATTCCCCGTCCTCGCCCTAACTATTGAGATTCGGAATATGATGCGGAAAACTTTCGAGCGGTCAATCGTGTCGGACGCGGCTGATCCCGATGTTCCGGCAACGAGCGGATCGGGCCCGGCCGAAGATACTCCGCCTTTCTCGGAAGGAATTTTGGTTTTAGCAGAAGAGATTCAAAGGGTGATCGTCCTCCGGCCGGGCGGCCTCATTGGCGCACTGCCGGGGGACGCGGATCCCGGCTCGAACTGGCACCTATTCCTTAATGCGTGAGGCCGTTGGGGGGCCTCCCAGCAAGTAGGTTTGTGACAGGTGGCACGCCTCACCCCGGCCGCGGCCCGCGTTACCATCGTTACTGGGGCTTGCCTCTCGTTCCCGAATCGCGTCAAAATCCACGGACCGGGACGGGATCGCGCATGCGCTTTATAATGCCTGCAATTTCGCAGTGGAAGGAACTGCAATTGTGGAAAGTGTAAAATAGATGGGAGGGGAGACAGAAAATACCGGGCGTTCAACTCGCGATGTCGTTTAGCCTTGAAAGCAGGCATCGCATTTCCGGTGATCACGATTGGTTTCGCCGGCTACGGACCCGCTGGCATTGCCCCATCCTCATCGCGGGCTTAGAATAACCTTTAAAGAATCGCCCTAAATAGGAACCCTTTAGCGAGACCCCATGCCAAACGTCCCAAGATTTGCAGCCCTGGGTAACGAAACGGAAAGCATTCACGTTCGCCTCAGTTACAAGATCGTCGAGTTGTTTTCCGAGGGACTTTACGCCAGCCCCAGCAAGGCTATTGAGGAATTGGTTGCGAATTCGTTTGACGCCGGCGCGAAGGGGGTGCAGGTGCTTCTTTCCTCCAACCTTCACGCTCAAGACGCAACAATAGTCGTGATTGATGATGGGGAGGGCATGGACGCAAGCGGGCTCAAGCAACACTGGCTCATCGGCGTCAGCAACAAACGGGAACTAGCTACATTCCCCAAAGGCAGGCAACAAATTGGCAAATTCGGGATCGGCAAGCTTGCTACCTACGTGCTCGCCAATCGATTGACCCACATCAGTAAGTGTGGGGGCATGTATTATTCCGCATCCATGGATTACACCGCCCTTGACAATCGCGTCGCCGGGGAAATGGAGCCAAAGATGCCTATCAAAATTCCGCTCCATCAGTTATCAGAGCAACAGGCTAAACAGGCGGTTCAGACCTGGGGCAAATCGGTCGCGTTCAAATCATCCAAAACGGCGCTGTTCGGTAAGGGCGCTGCACCCTCGTGGACCGTGGCGATTATGTCGTCTTTAAAGCCGAAGGTACATGAAATCAGGCCGGGAGTCCTTGAGTGGGTGCTACGCACGGCCTTACCACTTCGCGATGACTTTAGCATTTGGCTGAACGGCATAAAACTTGAACCGAGCAAACAGGGCAAAGGATTGCTTAAACAATGGGTGCTTGGCAAGGATATTTTGCAGCTGCCGAAACCATTTCGCCAAGAGATCACGGTTTCGATTGATCGAAATGCCAAGATCGGTAGGGAAGGCCGTTTCGGGCTGGAGGTAATGGGGCTGGGCCGCGTGACTGGATACGCTGAGGCCTACAAGGACTTGCTCACAGGCAAGTCCGATGAACTGGGAAGGAGCTACGGATTCTTTGTTTACGTTCGTAACCGCTTGGTCAATGTTTCGGACGGGCACTTCGGAATCTCCCCTAACGAATTAAGGCACGGTACGTTTGGGCGATTCCGCTTGGTAATCCATATTGATTCTCTTGACGGGGGACTGCGTTCCAACCGTGAGGCCATCAGTGAAGGGTCGCTGCTTGGGGGGGCGCAAGACCTTTTGCGCGCTATCTTCAACTTCATACGCCCGACATTAGAGAAACATGACAAGGAAGAAGAGCCGGGGGCACGGCTTGCTCGAAAGCTTGCGGCCAGCCCATCCAGCCTATCGCGCCAGCCCATAGTCGAACTCACGAGGGCGGTTGTAGAGGGCAAGAGCAAATCTCGCTATCTGATCGTTCCCTCGCTCAAGTCGGCCGATGACCGGACGACTTTTCTTAATGGGCTTGAACAACGTGCATTACAGGCCAACGAATTTGTCGCGGATCTACGCATAGACTACTGCAGCGCACAGGACGAGGGTCTCGCTAAATTTGACACCGCAACGGGCCTGTTGCAAATCAACGCATGGCATCCTTTCGTTGCCACTTTCTATGATGCGTTTACCGGAAAGGGCGCGGGCCAGCCCCTTGAGGTATTTGCCATGGCCGAAGTTCTTGCGGAGTCTCATCTTCACGCGATTGGGGTTAAAAGTGCATATATAAAGGAATTCTTATCCATGCGAGACCAGTTGCTCCGTAACTTGGCCAACGAATCAGGACGACAGAGCTATTTTGCCGTGGCCCGCAACCTTTTAAATGCGCGAAACAATCCTGACGCGCTCGAAGAGACATTATGTGCGGCTTTCACAAGCCTTGGGTTTGAGGTTACGCCTATGGGCGGAAAGGGGGATCCAGATGGCGTGGCGAAAGCAAACCTTGGAGCGAATATTTCGGGGCAGCCCCAGCATTACGCAGTGAGCCTGGAGGCGAAAAGCAAGCAGAAGGGAGAAGCCAAAGTCTCTGCAAAAGCGATTGGTATCTCGGCCATTGTTCGACAACGCGATCACTTTAAATGCGATCACGCCATCGTCGTCGGCCAGGCATTCGCAACGTCCCAAGGCGATGACGCAGCCATCGCGAGAGAAATCGCGGACGACCGCGCGAAGACTAAGGCAGGAAACGCACCGAAGACCATCACCCTCATAACAATCGACGACCTCGCCAAGCTCGTCAGGCTCCGCCCAACAAAACAGATCGGATTACGCCAGCTCCGCCAGCTATTTACGGCCTGCAGTTTGGATAGAGATAGCTCGGATTGGGTAGAAAAAATCCGTGCCTCTACGGTTGAGAAGCCACCGTATAAGCAGATCGTGATGACCATCGATGGTTTGCAGAAAAAGTGGTGTAAGACGTCCGTTAAATATGAGGCGCTCCGAATCGAGCTATCACATCGAATCCCCCCCATCAATTATGAAACAATCGAACAGCTCGTCGATCTTTGTAAGGCGATGGCTCAGATGGCTCCCCGAGCCATATATGCGAACGACGATTGGGTCGAGTTGGATCAAAGTGCGGATAACGTTTTAGCCGCGATTGACGGGGCGACCAAAGACTACCCCTTAGACGAACAGTGATTGTGGCCAAACTAAGTCGTGGAATTATCTTCGTCGGAACGTGAAGGGAAATTATGATGAAATCCAATAAAAGGACTATTCGCGATACTCTAGGACGAGACCCTGTCCATCCATTCCCGGCGCGTATGGCACCGGGCATCGCCCTTGATATCGTCTCGCAGGCAACGGCCCCGCTTCGAGTTCTTGATCCTATGATGGGCTCCGGTACGGTGCTTGCCGTCGCCCGCTCAAGGGGACACCGCGCCGTCGGCATCGACATCGACCCGCTTGCCGTGTTGATATCCCGGGTCTGGACAACGGCAGTGGATCCGGTCGAGGCGAGAGAAAAGGCTGCAGAAGTCCTTGAGTTCGCCCGGAAGATATTCGTGACGTTGGCTGCACGCGACGCCTTTCCACAGAATGCTGATGATGAGACGAGAAAATTCGTCCGCTTTTGGTTTGATCCTCACGCCCGCCGCCAACTTGCCTCGCTGGCGGCCTCTGTCGGCCGTGTGCGCGACGCCGTGGTCCGCGATGCCCTCTGGTGCGGATTTTCCAGGCTGATCATAACCAAACAATCTGGCGCTTCGCTCGCAATGGATCTGTCGCACAGTCGCCCGCATAAGTCGTTCGGCAGCGCCCCAGTTAACCCATTTGACAAGTTTCTTTCGGCAGTTGATCGTGTCGTGGCCAATTGTGTAAATAAACGCACTCCCAACCGGGGGCCAGCGACGAGCACTCACGAAGGCGACGCCCGAAGGATTCCACTGGGCAATGCATCGATTGACTTGGTCCTTACCTCGCCCCCCTATCTCAACGCGATTGATTACGTCCGGTGCAGCAAATTCTCGCTTGTGTGGATGGGATACAGCATCCCTGATCTGCGCCGGCTGCGTGCCGAAGGCGTTGGTGCGGAGGGCCGCAGGGGCGCGATTATGGACGACCGGGAAATACGCCTAGTTGTGTCTCAAATGGGGTTAAACCCGATGCTTGCCCCCCGCGATGAAGCTCTCTTGTGGCGGTACATTGACGATATGCGATCCGCACTCCGCGAGACCTCACGGGTTCTCGTGCCCGGCGGCAAAGCTATCTACGTTGTCGGAGAGAACACGATCAAGGGCACATTTATACGCAATTCCGTTGCCGTTTCCGCAGTCGCTCAGTTGGCGGGCCTTCAACTTTCGGGGCGTCAAACACGGGAGCTGCCCGCAAATCGCCGCTATCTCCCACCGCCCGCAAAGGGACGTACCGCCGCGTTGGATGGCAGGATGCGCCGTGAGGTCGTGCTCACGTTCACCCGGCCCTCTTAATGCTGGCATTCGTCGATTGATTTACAGCTGCCACGCGTAGGTAGGTGTTCCACAGGTTGACGTGTAAACTGAAATAGCACTTCACAGCCCTTCTGTGCGGCAGGCCGTAGTGGCCGCTGGCCCTTGGACCGCCATCTTATCGTGAGAGCCGACTGAACAGGCCCACTCGTTCAACGTAAACAGCATTTTTTGTATTTCTTTCCACTCCCGCATGGGCACGGCTCGTTCCGTGGTATTCGCGTCGCGCCAGCGCCGCATCGGCTAACAGGCTGCGGAGGGTATTCCTGAACGTTGATCTCAAACTGTTTGGGGTTGGCTAAAATCTCATAATCTGTTGCGAGCTTGGCGGCTTCCTCCCCCTCGGCATTGGTCCACGTCCTACCATCCATATAAGTGATGTCCTCGGAGCACCAAAGGTCGCTTACGGGTTGGGTCGCAATCCCCACAATATCTAGCGCTTTTGGATATCTGTGCCGCACGACGCGACAAATATCTCCTAACAAGGCTACCCTCACGCGGCGGTAGGAATCTTCAGAATCATCCGGTGGCTTGGGCAAAATCAAAAAAACGTAGAACGGTCCCCGTTCATCGAGCTTCATGACTCGGAGGAAACGCTCACCGGTCCGCGGTTGGCCCAGGGCGTCAACCAAGCGTCCAGCCAGTGCTCGTCGACGTAACCGGGGCTCCGACGCCATGAATCGGACGCAAATCTCATTCTCCGATAGAGTCGCGGTCGGCGGGAAATATTGTGTTCCCCCCAGCATGTGCTTGCTAAACCTATCAATCAACCGATCCCAGCAATAACTAATGTCGTCAGCTTCAATCTGGGCGGCGCGCTCTGGGCTATTGCTGAAAATCGGTCCACAATCCTGCGCCAAGGAAGACGGAGGTGACATTTGAATCAATAGCAAAATCGTGCTCACCGCCTGAATTTATTTTCTTAAGGTACCATGCAAGCATCTCCTCTTCTCCTGTCGCAAAAAGAGCGAGTCCGGACGAAATTAAGCGTTCTTTCTTTTCCAGGTAGGCGATAAAATCGGGGGCGGTATCTAGCGTTCGCAGGACGACTCCCAGCGTTACGTCATCCAGAACATGAATGTAACCCGCATTTCTCTTCACCCAGCCGACTGAGAACGGCTTGTCACCTTTTGTGTGCTCGTCGCCAGCGATGGAGGTGTCAACGATCAGGCTGCCGCTGCCGCCTTTGAAATGTTTGCGACAGGCATCGTGCGCCCCATGGGCGACTAGGATACGGTGGAACCTTGGTTCTGCCGGCAGAGCCAATGGGAGTCGCTGCCTGCATTGAGGGTCGAGAAAAATGCGGTCCGGAAATTGTGTTATCCACCGTTGTGCGCCTACCACCTGTTTTGCCCCGGCCAGCACTGCTCGGCGGTACCAGCGGGCCCAGCCGGTCTCGACATCTTCGGACGCGGAAAAACGGCACTCCTTATCGGAGAAAATAAGAATGTCACGGTCAAAGACGACCAGGAGATCGCAGAGTTCTTTTCCCTGCGCTGTTGAGGAACATCCTTTATCGTTGAACGCACGTGGATATGTCCACAACTTAAGGAACGATTTTTCGGCCAATTCCTGCAGCCGGCGCTCGGAGGCCGTAACGCCACTGGCTCGTCGGATGGGTGGATTAGCTTCTGCCATGGTCATAAAGCGGGCTCGATTTCCGGGACAACTTCGATCTCCGTAATTTCCCGTAACCATTCGGGATTTGCAATTCCGCCCCAACCACCGGTCACGTAACAGTGGCCATCTGGCACTCAGCGGCACCAATTTTTTGGCGATGGCTGCGCGGGTATCCAAATGCACCCGCAGCCTGGCCGGCGATCTTGCGACTGGGAACCGCAATGCGCACGCGAAATACAACTACCGCTGCAGCATTGAACGCCCACCGCGTGGCAATTCACTCCCACAGCGCCACGATGCCTGCATCAAGCATATCGGCCAGCATTTCCGCCACGGTGCTGCGGGGGCTTCTTAATGAAGTCTTCCGGCGGGCGATGTCATTAAGATCCTGTTCAGCGCTCCGGGCTCACCCCAATGTGGCAGTTGGGCGATGGAATCCGTTGTACCGCAGGCATCTGGCGTGCATCGGAGAAACGACAGGGGCAAGCGGGACGCCTGCGTTACCTATACCGAGCGGCGGTGCTTCTGGAAAAGACCGAATCTTAGATTTCAGATGCGGAATTCCAGATTCCAAATTCCAGGTTCCAGGTTCCAGTTTCCGGGCGAGCGCTTCGCTTCAATGAATAGTAAGCAATGAGTTGAGTAATGAATAGAATTCATTGACGCGATTGGGCTGTAGGCGCGAGCCTTGGAGGAAAATGCGTATCGCGCAACTGCAGCGAGGTCACAAGATGTTTTCTGGTTTGTAAAGCCCGATTTTCTATTTTTTTGCTTCATAGTGTTACTCCATAAGAAGCTGACGTTTTTAAGTCGCTGTCGCGGTGG
>JAJZDN010000190.1 GCA_021805985.1 Planctomycetota bacterium
TCGAACATCTCACCGGCGGATCCCGCTGGGGAGAACTGGCAATTCTCCAACTGCGGCTAAACGAAGGCATCGTGCTGCCTGAATTTCAGCAACGCACCGGCATGGATGCCATGGCCATTCTCCGCAAACCTTTGCAAAAGTACAGCCCCATGGGCCTCCTGGCCGTTTGCGACAATGCCATTACACTTACCGAAGCTGGCGTCGCTGTTTCCGACACCATTTTCGCCGATGTGCTTGAGGCATTTGCGCAGTCTGCCCCACCACCTGGCGAACGTTAGCTCACTGCTGGTCTGTATCAGATTCTGCAAAGCATTTGCGGTCCTGCTACTTGGCCTCCCAACACCGGCGGTCCGGTTTTCAATCTGCCATTGCACACCGGCCTCGGCCACGGAAGCGAAGGCGAACAAACCTCGGAGAATACTGATCGCGCTGATTCGCCGCCGCAATAAAAGAGCCGGGCCACCGCTTGCGCGATGAACCCGGCCTGATTTATTTATGTTGATGTCACTGATACTGGTGCACAGAAATCAGATTCATCAGATCATACGGACCGTCCGGCGGCGCATCCGCAGTCCACCAACCACAGCCATTCCACCAATGGTCAAAAGACCAGGCCAGAAGGCGGCAGGAAGGGGAGCTGCTGGAACTTGTATAGCACTGCCGTAGCTGGAGTATCCGGCGAGCGACCCAGTTGCTTCATCTTTCTGTGTCACCTTCGACGTGAAATCCCCAGTCGTGGCCGGACCGTATATCGACGTGAAATTGAACGTCCCGAGGTCCAGAGTGCCTCCCGCAAGAACGGTGTAATCCGTCGAATTGTTGTAGTTGAGTGTGAGCGTCGTTCCCGAATAGTTCACATTCCAATCCGAAGCTATTGTGCTGCCACCGGAGTGCGTGAAGGTTCCGGTATAACCGGTGAACCCGATGATCGAGAACGTTCCCTGCGTGTAGCCCCCGGTGCTCGAACTCGTGAGGACGAGGTTATCCACCGCATTGGAGGGGTTTGTCACCTGTAGCGTGTAGCCATAGATGTAGTCACTCCCTGAGGGTGTAACCTTCGGGTTTCCGTTGCCCGGGTAAGTATTCGTTCCGAGTGGATTAGGCTCCAACTGAGCTTGTGCCGTCTGCACGCCGGCAGACATCAGGCCCGCGAGGGCAACTGCCCCGGCCAGACCCATTGCGATTTTTTCAAGCGTACTTTTCATGTACGGTCCTTTCTTCTTTTTTGGGTTACGAGTTGCTCTCAGTTTCCGCTACCCGCCCCAAAATCGATCCCTTGCTGTGTTCCATCCCGCACAGTTGCAACAATGCAACTGTAAAGGCAGAATGAAGCCCAACATTTATTTCAACTTGGCCGACCTGAAAAGAAACTTCCCCACACTGCTTTGACCGCCGCGTTTCATGACCCATCCGGTGCACCACGGACGGCATGCAAACCAAGGCGAAGTCGCAATGACCGAGCAGTCTGGAAGGCTCCAAGCCAAACCAAGTTAGCTAAGCCCATTTCCTGCCCATTTTTAGAGATGCCTCATTCTCTCGTTGATTGTGAAGCTCTCTCGGCTACTCCGTTAACCACCCAACATCCTATAATATTTTTGGTATGCATGTCAAGCAAAAATATTAAGTTTCCTTTGTAATGAATATAAGTACTTGTGGAGAAAGAAGTTGGAATTCGGGATTCAGGACCTGCAATCTGGAATATGGAATCAATAAGCAGCCACCAATGACCCGTAATCCCGGCGTGCCGGAATTTGCCCCTCGTATTCGTGGCATCCGTTTTATCCGTGGTTCTACTTCACCACCGTAGCAACCGGGACGGCGGAAAACCGCCGGTGCTCGCACGGGGGAAAACTCCTGCACGGATGGCGCGGATGAAGTGAATTGAGCACCGAGCATTTGGCATTGAGCATCTATATCTTGGAGCGTGAATCTTTGCTTGCCGAACCCGCCTGCCGCCCCGCCGCACAGGTAATCACTGCACATCTGTCACTAATTATTGATAATTGATTCCCGGCACGCCGGGATTTGCCCCCATATCCGCGTTATCCGCTAAATCCGCGGTCACCTTTCGTCACCGAGATAACGGGTGCGGAAAACACCGCGGATGTCGCGGATACCGCGGATAATTCCATAACGTGCACGACGCATTTGTAACACCCGACATGGCACGGCAACCCTACACCGTTCCCACTCAAGGTGGCGCAATACCGCGACAAGATTGCGTGTTGCTGCGCCCTGTATCTGTACAATCCGTTTTATCCGTGGTCCTCCTTCACCACCGTAGCAACCGGGACGGCGGAAAACCGCCCCGGCGCGCACGGGATAAACCTCCTGCCCGGATAGTGTGGATGAAGTGCACTGAGCACCGAGCATTTGGCATTGAGCATCCGGATCTTGGAGCGTGAATCTTTGCTTGCCGGACCCGCCTGCCGCTTCAGCGCACAGGAGGCCACAGAACCTCTGTCACTAATGACCGGTCAGCGATCATTGCTTCCCGGCACGCCGGGATGCGCCCCCCGTATCCGCGCAGTCCGCTTAGAGAGTTTACCCCGTGCGCGCCGGGGCGGTCCATCCCATCCTGCCCCAGGCAGCTAATCCGATTCGCCATCGCAGATACCCGCTGCACCCAAAAATCGGTTTGCCCGTTGCTTCCCGGGTGTGCCGATGGGCATTGATCATTGCTCGCTTTTTCATGGTGTTCGCAACCGATCGCATCGTTGTTGCGGAAGCGGGCATAGACTCGGATTTCAATATTCCGCTGCTGACTCTCCACGCTCCCGGCGTAAAGACGCTACAATAACAAGAGCCTCGGCAGGAGTTGCGGATACGGTCGCGGCATGGAATTGTCATCCGTTTGGAGCCAACAGATGCGCGCCGGATCTATACGCCTTTTTCAGTTTCTGGGAATAACCGTTTATCTGCATATTTCCTGGTTCCTGATTGTCCTGTTTGAAATGAGC
>JAJZDN010000079.1 GCA_021805985.1 Planctomycetota bacterium
CCGATCTACCATTCATGAACCCGGGCTTGAATTGTTTATCGCCGTGCGGGTGTGAAAAAAATGGCGGAACCAGTGCATCGGCGGCCAGCCTGTGGGTCACGGGAGCCATGGCCCGGTTAACGGCCGGGATAACCCATGTCGGGCCAATTCCCAGCAGAATGCAGACCACAGCCAATAGGCTCATGGAAATCCGGGCGGAGTTTACCGGTTCCATGGCGCGGGCCGCTTTTTCACTATGGGCCGGACCCAAAAAACTCATGGCAAAAGCTTTGACAAAGCAGGTAACGGCCAAGGCCGCCGTCAGCGCCAAGCCAGCACCGCACAGGGCAAAGACCACCCGGCTCAAATGCGAGGTGAACTCTTCGCTGCGGAGAATGGTTTGCAGCGTCAGCCACTCACTGACAAAACCATTGAGCGGCGGCAGGGCTGCGATCGCCAATGCACCAATAAGAAACAGTGCCGCCAGCATGGGCATGCGTTTAAGCAATCCTCCAAGTTGATTCATGTCGCGAGTCCCGGTTTGTTGGTCAATCGCCCCGGCACCCAGAAACAGCAATGTCTTATAGGCACTGTGGTTAATCATGTGATACATTGCGACAACATACGCGATAGCGGCCAATACCGGTAGACGGTATGCGGTAAACACCATTCCCATGCCCACATTTGCGGCAATAATTCCCAGATTTTCTGTAGAGCTGTGTGCCAGCATCTTTTTTATGTCGTTATCAATCGTCGCATAAAGTATCCCAATGAGTGCGGAAAGCGATCCAATAATCAGCACCACAAGGCCTGGACCGGGAGATAGGGGAGGCAGAATTATCGCATCAAACCGAACGATCCCGTAAATACCGAAATTAAGCAGACAACCGGAAAGTACCGCCGACATATTCGCGGGTGCCACCGGATGCGCCAGCGGCAACCATGAACTTAATGGAATTAATCCAGCCTTAACTGAGAATCCGAAAAACACAATCAGGAATATCGCCCAGCGCTGGGCCGATGAAAGATGCCCCAGTGATGCGTGTAAAGCGCTAAAACCAATGTGACCTCCCGCCAGAGCCACCATCCACAACAAACCGACGGCGGCGGTGATGATACCGGCTTCATTCATTGCCAAAAAAAGGTAACTGGCGCGACGATTCTCGTCCTGTCGATGCTCCAGCGCGATTGGAAATGTGGCCAGACCGGACATGATCCGCCAAGCTAATAAAAACGTGATGACGTCGCCCGCCGCCAGAAGCAGTGCACAGACCGCGAAGAGAAGATGAAAGAAAATATTGAAACTCCGTGGATCATAATGCGCCAGATACCGGCGCATATAACCATCAGAGAACCAATAAGCCGGTAGAAATGAAGTGCCCAGTGCCAGCATAAAGAAGGCTGATACGCCATCGACACGCAATCGCAACATTCCCAAAATCGGTAAACGCCAGAGATCAACGCGTATGCTTTCATGGCCCGCCAGGATCATTGCCGCTGCAAGTATCAGAGCGGCGGCGGCGGATGTGCCGCAGATGGCCAATAGGCGTCCCGTCCATTGAGCCGGTGCCAATGCAGATATAATGGCTCCCGCTGCACACAGCAGGAGAACCAGAAGAAAAAAGAACTCGGCCAAGTTCATGATGCAACCTCCGTAACCGGCGGCGTTGTGGGTTGCATAGCAGGTGCGCGGCCGGTAAGCACCAGTAATCCATGGAGAATCGCCAAGGGAGGCGGAGGGCACCCCGGTACTTGCACATCAACAGGAATGACGCTGGACACTGCGGAAGCCGCCATGAAGCTCGGCGCAAAAACACATCCTGAAATAGCACAATTCCCCACCGCGATCACCCATTTCGGGCGAGGCATGGCATCATAGGTCTTCTTCAGCGCCAATCGCATGTGGCTGGTAACCGGGCCGGTGATCATCAGGACATCGGCGTGGCGCGGAGTTGGCGTGATAAAAAAGCCCAATCGGTGCATGTTGTAGTACGGCTTAGCCAACTGTTTGATTTCCTGAATGACCGCATCGCACGATCCGGAATCGACCAGACGGATATGCAACGATTTCTTAAATGGCTGCGTAGTTTTCAAGGCCTGCGGACCGCTTAGCGACGCCCAATTGAAATCGTTTTGCCACTTCATAGCGGCTTCGCCGCGTGAACACGCCATGCAATGTACGCAACGTGATAAATCAACTTCCGCGCTGTGCTCATGGGCGGTAATAGCCCCTGTGGGACATGCCGTTGCGGCCGTATCCGCAGCGCGGCTATGGGAAAATTGTGTGGCAACGGGCCGGCCGGGTGTGATACCGGTGCTGCTGTCACCTTCGTGCGGATAGCGCGTTGTTCTTATCCGGGAACTAGCGCCTCTAAGAAACCATCCCAACATCAGTAAACACTCCAAAGCAGTACTGTCCGGCGTTTTATCGATCCGATTCCGCAATGGACAAGCCGAAACTTGCCATCATGATCGGAAAATCCTGGAATGCAAAGTTCTCCGCCGCCAGATGAAATCCATGCCAATTCGTGAACGACGGCGTGGTCATCTGAAGCCTTGCCACACGGCCAGGTCCGTCGATTCGCACATAATGAAACGCCCCACCCTTGGGGGCCTCCGCGCATCCTAACGCCTCTCCGGCGGATACCGCGTCCATCGGGATGCTTACCGCGCCGACCGGCAGATTTGCTGCCGCCTTGTTAATGAGTTGCACGGAAGAAAACACCTCCGCAAAAAGCACCCGGATGCGGGCGTAGCCGTCGCCTTCACTTTCCAAAGCCTCAGCCTCCGGCGGACAACAACGATAAAATCCATAAGGAGCATGAATACGCAAATCCGTGTTGAACCCTGAAGCGCGGGCAACAGGCCCTACAAGCCCAAGTCGTTGAGCGTTGGCTTTTGGAACAATACCCACGCCCTCGAATCGATCCAGAAAACTGCTGGTAAATTGCAGGCGCTCATAGAGCTGCTGCGCATCGTGTCCCAGGCCGGTAATCCCGGCGATAAGAAAGGTCAACTCGGATTGCGAAAAATCGCGCGTGATGCCACCGGGGGTAATCAGCCCGTAGAGATAACGGTGCCCCGCCCACTGCGCGCTTAATCGCAACGCCTCTTCTTCCATGATGTCAATATCCGCCGAGGGCACAATCATCCCGGTGGAATGGCAGATATCTGAAAGCAATCCGAAATGGTGGCGAATGCGTTCAAGTTCAGATGCAATCAGCCGCAGCGCCTCGGCGCGCGGCGGGATTGAAATCCGCCCGATGGACTCTACCGCCCGGCAGAAGGCCGTCGCGTGTGCCACTGCGGACGTGCCGGAGAAACGCTCCACCATCAGCAGCACATCCTTGATGCTGCGCCCCTCGGCAAGTTTTTCCACCCCGCGATATTTGAAGAAAAAACGCGGAACCATCCGCACGACATCTTCGCCGACGGTTTCCAGAAAAAATTGCGCCGATTCAGCGTAATCTGAATAGACCGGGCCGATAGGCATGACAAATGCTCCCGGCGTATGGAGTATCTTTTCCGGCCGCCATTGCGGATCAACCTCTTTTTCCACCATGGGTTTCAAGGCGTCAAATTCCGGCCGCATCGGATTGACGCCTTCCGGCCATTCCTCATGGAGCACAAAATCACCCAGTTTCGGATGCCCGGTAAAGACCATGCCGAACAAATCCTCGGCCTGCCGCTCATGCCAGTCAATAGCGTGTAGCAGTCCGCTGACTGAAGGGACTTCTCTTGCATCCCCTGCAAGCCGGATCGATAATTTGATCCACGGCCCATTGTCGGGTTTGAAAAACCAATAGTCCAATTGATCGCCCGATGGTAATGCCTGAACCACCAGAGTTGCGAAGCGATATTTCCGCTGTTCCACCACCCACGCCACCACGTCGGGAAGTGCGTCAACGCGGCAAACTGCCGAAAGCAGAAGTCCGGATTCTGATTCAAGAATACCCGAGACCCTATTGCCTAATTCCTCGCGCATGGCGACAAGCATTTTGTCATCCGCGTGATGCGTTTGTTGATTCATGGCCTGCCACTCCCTAATGACGCGGTTGCGGCCGCCAGCCAGTGCGCCAATGGAGCGGGAACATAGCATCCCAACACCACCACCGGAATCGCCGCAACGGTAAGCGCGATGATACAACTGCGCGGAATGGTCACAGGCGGCGCATCTGCAGCAGTGTCGTTAGCATCGGCGCTGCCCAATACCATACGAAACAAATGATAGGTGATGGCACAGAAGGAAATGATCATAAACGAGGACAGCAAAACGGCCGCCCACATCTGTGGACCAGCCAAGCCGGCCTTGAGAATCGCTAACTCACTTAGGAATATGGCAAAGGGCGGTGCCCCCGCTATGGCCAGACCGGCGGCCATCATCACAGAACCAATCCAAGGCGAGCGGCTAAGAACCCCCCGCACCTCGCTGATGCGCAATTTTCCCACCAGCATGAACATGATCCCCGCCGCGTAAAATACCAGAGGCTTGGTAAAGCTGTGACTGATGATCTGCCAAATCGCCGCATGATGCGCAGCGGTGGACGTCATGGCACCGGCGGTCAGAATAATTCCCGTATTTTCAATGGTCGAGTAGGCAAACAGGCGTTTGTATTCATGCGTTTGTATGATCAGCAGCGCCGCACCGCCGGCGGAAACCAGCCCAAAAAATATCAACCACTGATCAACCCGCGCACCGGGTGCCAGTCTAATGGTTGCCGCGAGATGCAGCAGCACATAGGGAATGGCTGCACTTTCCAGAATAGACAACATGGCGCAAATCGGAAATGGCGCCCGGCTATACGTATCGGGCAGCCAGGCGTGAAACGGAATCAGTGCCGCTTTAGTGCCAAATCCTATCAGGATCAGCAGAAACGCAATACTAACAATGGCCGGTGAGAGCTTCGGTGCCGATGCGGCTAACTGCCTCCATGTAAAGGCGGTAAAGCCGGCCCGACTTTCCGCCCAATAAAGCAGGAGTACTCCCAGAATCGCGATCGCGGCGCCCAAGGTGGTGAGAATCGCATATTTCCATCCCGCTTCCAGGGCTGCGGGCGTGCGCTCAAAGCTGACCAGGAAAACTGAAAATAGCGTGGTGAGCGTTAACGCCAACCACACCAGCGCAATTTCCCGCAGCATCGGCACGGCATAGAGGGCCGTCAGGAAAAGGTTAAACCAGATAAAGTAACGGCGTTTGCGGTCCGCCGGGGTGCTAAGTTGCGACAAAAAGCCAATGGAGAACAGCAGAGCGGTTAGCGCACCGAAGGTTTCCAGCAGCAGAATCAACGAGCCGAACGCGTCAACACCAACCCAATGCGGAATCGCAATCACCGCGCGGCCATGGCTCGCCTCTCCGGCCAGAATCCCCGCGATAACCACATCCGCCAGGGCCGCCAGCACGGAAATCCAACCCGCCAACCCAAGCGGTGCGCCGGCGGCAGTGATCGCAATCGCTACGAGCGGCAAAATTAAAATCGCCCAGACCATCACGCCGATCAATCCTCCATGAGTTCAGATAACGTGCCAACCTCGGTGCTGCCGGAAAGCCGGTGTATCTGTGTACTCAAAACGCCCAGCGTTAAAACCACCATCAGCACATCAAAGGCTGCCGCCAATTCTCCGATCAGGGGAAAATTCGGTGCGATGGCAATGCCTGCAAAAAATGCTCCGTTTTCAATGGCCAGTAGACTTAACATCTGCGGCAAAGCCTCCCGCCGGACCGTGATGGTATAAATGGCGATCAGCACGGCTGCAAATCCAATCGGTAAATTGGCATGAACACTGCGCGACGTGTGGTCCATCATCGGATCGACGATGTAATACGCCAATACGGTCAGAGCCAGTGCAATCAGCAGCGACATCGGTACACTAATGGCCTGCTGTAACTCCCGCCGGGCGATCATATCGTGCCGCGCGGTGCGCCGCAGCAGAAAGGGGATCAGTACAGCCTTGGCGACTATCGCAATGGCCGCCACAATCCATAAATCGGCGCTGTGATAGTCAATCCCCAGCAGTACGGCGGATGCCGCCAGGAGCAGGGATTGAATCACATAAACGCGGAGGCAACCCATCACCTGCGATGCCGCGATAAGCCCGAAACTGCACAGCAGAAAAAAACCCGCCACCAGCAGAATCAGTTCATGGATCCACGCAACTTTATCCGGAGTCATCGCCGTACCTTTCCCCGATCAGGTGGTCATCATCCGCGTCAGCACCGCCGCCACCGCCACCACAAACGCCAAGCCCAAAAATGCGGTAATACGGAAAAGTCGCAACTTAGCCAGCGAACTTTCCACCATCACGATCAGGATCACTGCGCCGAGAACTTTTATAAAGATCAAGGGAATCGCCAGCAGCACATCCCCCAGGGCGGTCCCGGACGCCAGTCCCCACGGTGCAATAAGAACATTGAGAAAAATGCACAGAAGCACAAAGAACTTCATGCTGCCGGCCCATTTCATCAAGGCCGCACCGGAGCCGGAATATTCCAGAGACTTGGATTCGTCAATCATGGCCAATTCAAAATGACCCGATGGATTATCCACGGGAATTTTCCCGGTTTCAGCCAGAATCAGCATAAAAAATGCCACCGCCACGAGAATATGCGCGGGATTGAAGAAATTGGATTCGGGATGCACCCATTTCTGCTGCACAATGTAGGGAATTGTCGAATTCGCCACGAAGCAGACCGTAAAAAATACCACCATAAACACCGGCTCGGCCAGAAACCCCACCATGCGCGTCCGACTGGCCCCCATGGCACCGTAAGGATTGGCGGAATCGACCGCTGCGATGGTGGCGAAGAATCCTCCTAGAGCCAACACAAAGCCGCCGCCGATCATGTCTCCCATGAACGCAAAAAACAGCGGATAGCTTGTAAGCACCGGAATCAGCATCGTTACCAGAATCGGTGCCGCAAAGCAGACATAAGGGGTCGCACGGAATATCCAGGTGCTTTCACTGGAAAGTATCTGGTCTTTATGAAAAAGTTTCCATATATCCCGATAGGTCTGAAAAATACTGGGGCCTTTCTTGCCAGCCACGCGCTCCTTGAATCGGTTCAAGATGCCGACGGCCAGCGGTGATAAAAACATCACCACCGCCACTTGGATCAGATTGAACAGTATCATCCGTACCATAACCCGAAGCACCAGCAAGTCGTGCCACAGGAGTCATTGGCTTCCAGAACAGAAGCGGTTTCAAGGCGGACTCCACCACCTGCGATTTATGGACAATATCGCCGGATTATCTAATAGTCAAATCGGTCGCGTGAAATCGCCTGTTTTTCATCGTCGGCATTTCCCTTGTCCCGCATCAGAAGCAACGCGCTACGCTCCAGGCTTTCGGACTTTACCGGATTAACTGCTTATGCCGCAGGCAATGCGTTCTTTTAATCAGCATCGAATAACAATAGCGAACGGTGCCGCTTGACGCAGTCGCGTGCTTGTCGCTATGCTTCACGTATTGAAACTTTGAGGGTGATGGAGTTCACCTGAACCGTTCCGGTTTTCCGGAACTGATGACTCCTGGCGAATGAAGTCGCTGGGATTATTGTTGTGACCTCGGCGGAAATAATCCATCGGGGTTTTTTTGTTTTCGTGATCCATGGCAGGATGAATGGCGTGAAAAAAGCGGTTTTGATTTGGCTGTCTATCGGGGTTTTCGGCTTTTTTGGTGCCATGGCCCGTTATGGTATCGCCCGGCTGTTCGGTCGGTTCTCCGCACTGTTCCCGTTTGGCACATTTTTCATCAATATCACCGGCTGCTTCATTCTCGGATGGTTTATGACCTGGGCCCAACCACGGATGAATATTCCCGATCCGATCCGTCTGGGTATTGCCGTGGGTTTCGTGGGTGCCTACACGACGTTCTCCACCTATATGTTTGAATCGGATCGAATGCTAAGTGAAGGACAGGCGATTCGCGGAATGCTCTACATTCTCGGCAGCGTCATGATTGGCATCATCGCGGTGCGCCTGGGGGTTATTCTTGGTCAACGGATGAGCTAGTGACGGATGTATATTGGCGGATAAACATATGATCGGCGAAAAAGTTCTCCTGCGGCTCTATACGCGAAGTGCGGATCTTTATCATTTCGCACCGGCGTATGAGCGGGTCGTGCAGCAGGCATCCAAACATAAGCTGTCAGGCGTAACGGTGCTGCGGGGCATTATGGGCTTTGGATCCCGCGGCCTTATAAGCCACAGTGAATTCAAACTCGTGGGAGATTCGCCGGTCATTGTCGAATGCGTGGATGATGGTGAAAAGATCACCGCATTTCTTCGCGATATTTCGGCAAAAATTGTGCATCACGGCCTGGCCACATTGGAACGGGCCGGTGTGGTGATGTACCGATCCGGGGAACACGAAGCACACAACCAGAGCCAACTGTTAAGCGGGGTTAAACCCTTAAGCACATTGCCTGATATTCAAGGGGAATTGAACATGCATACGGATTCCACCGGCGTATTGTTGCGGATATTTATTGGCGAATCTGACACGTTTGAACATAAGCCGCTCCACGAGGCCATCGTTAAGAAAGCACGCGAACTGGGCATCAGCGGGGCCACCGTGCTGCAAGGATCGATGGGCTTTGGTGCCAACAGTGTGATCCATAATGATCGTGTGCTGGCGATGTCATCCGACTTGCCGATTGTCATTGAAATTGTGGATGCCCGCGACAAAATTGAACAGTTTCTGCCGCTGCTGGATAACATGGTGCAAGACGGGATGATTACGATGGAAGAAGTTCGCATTGTGATGTATCGCCACAATCCCGATGCGGCAAAGAAAACCGTATGACCCATACGCTCGCCATAATACCCAAGCCGGCAAACACAGGAGTTGTACGTGCCTCAATATGCTCCCGGTAAACGTTTTGTAGTAGGGTGCGTTTCTTATTTGAATTCCAAGCCGTTGATTGATCCGCTGGTGGATCGGCCGGATGTGGAAGTACACTTTGCGGTCCCAGCACGCCTTGTGGATTTAATGGCCGCCCGGCAGGTGGATGCGGCGTTGATGCCGATCGTCGATTATCAGAATTGCCCCGTACCAGTGATACTTTCGCCCGGCGGTGCAATTTGTTGTGATGGGCCGACGCTGACGGTACGGATTTTTTCCAAAGTGCCCCCGCATGAAATAACCCATCTGTATGCCGATACGGACAGCCATACCAGCGTTATTCTCGCGCAAGTCCTTCTGCGGGAACTTTATAACCGTACTCCGGAATTACTACCTGCCAATATGTATGATCCGCCACCGACGGGCGCGAAAACGCTGCTTTTAATCGGTGATAAAGTAGTCAACGGCGCTCCGGCGGAAGCCGATTATCCATTTCAGCTTGATCTGGGTGAACAGTGGAAACTCCTTACGGGCCTGCCTTTTGTTTTTGCCATGTGGATGATGCCCATGGATAACGCCGATGCCACGCTGGGCCTGCTTTTAGCTGAAGCCCGGCGTCGCGGCGGAGAAATAACCGATCACCTCGTGGCCAAATATGCGGATGAAAAACACTGGCCGGCTGATTTGGCCCGGCGTTATTTTACCGAATACCTCCAATATGCCGTCACACCTCGGTGTCGCCTGGGAATCGAAAAGTTCTTTGAACTTGCCGCCAAGCATCACTTGCTTCGCGTGCATCGCCCGATTCAATATATGGCATATTGAAAACCCATCGCCAGCCCCATCACACTGTAGACTCCGACGATCCATGCGACAGTGCTTGCACGCAGTGCGTTATGACACGCCAGCGTAATAATCGGGGCGGGAAATAACGCCACCCAGGACCCCCACAGGCCACCGACCAGCCACGGGAAGTTTGCCGCCTGGATCAGGGCAATTCCCGGTGGCAGAAGAAACAGTCCAGCCATCACACCGAGACTCACCATACGCCCCATCCCGTGGCACTGGATGCTCCATACACTTAGGCCAAGTGTAAAAATTGCAAACGCGATTTGTATGGCCGATATGTTAATCAGCATGTGAACGGAAGCATCGTTTAGCCAGGCGGCCGTTATCAGCATGGGGAAGGCCGCTAATAACAGCGCCAGCCCATGCCCGAATACCACGAGGCTCCGCTTGTCACCACGTGCCACGGTGATGCGGGAAAGCAGCATCGGAAACAGAACAAATAGACACATCGTCAGGGCCAAATTGGTATATAGCCAGGCATGATTCCAAGCTGGTCCCGTGACTGTTCGACTGGTCCAACGCCATCCTGCCGCTGCGGCAACAAGCCCAAGCCAAGCAACTCCCGCGCCCAGTATTGCTGCGGTCAATAGGGATGAAGATATCTTTACTTGATGGTCTCGACTGGAATCCATTGTTTTGCTCACGTCAGAGGAACGCCATTAAATGGTTGAGTTTCTAGAATCGGTGCCGGCACCGGTTCCACGCCAAACAGCATGGGCTGCTGCGGAAGCTTTTGGCAATGCGGACAGAACCAGCTCCATAAGCCATCGCGGCCGCAGCGTTCGGCGACGATGCTCGTTGCACAACGCCCGCACGGTTCGCCGGCGCGATCATACACCAAGCGGGGCAACTCGCGTGCGCTGTGCCCTTCCAGTGATGCCCGGCATAGAAGATCCCCCCGTCGCCGGGCGGTGGAAAGTATTTCCCGCATCTGCCGGGATTCAATGTTGCCGATGCGTGCCGCAGGGTGAATAGCCCCGGCAAAAAGCATTTCGCATTTGGTCTGATTGCTGATACCGGCAACCACCGATTCATCCATAATGGCTTGCGAAATCGTCCGGTCCCGCGTCAGCAGGCGCAGGCGTTTCTCCCATATTTCATCCGTGAGGAATTCATCCGATAACTTGGGACCAAGGCCGGCCAGTGAGGGATGACGGTAAAGCTTCTCGGTAGGTAGCACCAGTAATAATGGCCGCCCTGAAAGGGTCAGGCATCCGCCATTTTCAAGTGTAATACGCAACAAGGGGCGCTGGCCGATAGCGGTGGATAATGGAGCAATATTATCTAGCCAACCTTCCGCCGCAGGTTTACCAGCGTCGGTCCATTGAGCACTCCAGCGCCAGCGTTTTAGGGGATAAATCGCCCAGCTTACGCCATGGCTGAAATTCCACAGCAGCCAGCGGCCTTGGGAATAAATTTGATTAATGCGTTTGCCCGAGCAGTGTTTGAGCAGCACATTGGCCTGCCAGCGGTGGGCAGGTACGTCGATGCGATCCACCCACTGACGGCCGGCAAGAGCCGAGAGGCGAAAAGACAGCGCATCAACTTCAGGCCCCTCCATAAGGCGTTATCCTCCGGTTGCTTCACGCAGGCATTTGCCGATGTCCGCCGGTGAATCGGCAACACGAATCCCGGCCTGGCGCATGGCGGCAATTTTACTTTCCGCGGTACCCTCGCCGCCACTGATAATGGCTCCGGCGTGGCCCATGCGCTTTCCCGGCGGCGCGGTACGACCGGCAATAAACCCGACCATCGGCTTGGTTACCGATTTTTTGGCGTACGCTGCAGCGGCTTCCTCCGCCGCCCCACCAATTTCACCGATCATGACAATGGCATCGGTTAATGGATCGGCTTGAAATAACTCAAGAACATCAATAAAGTCCATGCCCTTCACGGGATCGCCGCCGATGCCCACGCACGTACTTTGACTCCAGCCAAGTTCCGAGGTCTGCCAGACAGCTTCATAGGTCAAGGTGCCGGAGCGGCTGACAATGCCAACCGATCTTTTTCCTTTTTGGGCAGGCGTGTGAATATAACCGGGCATGATGCCGATTTTACATTCGCCGGGCGTGATAACGCCGGGGCAATTCGGGCCGACCAGCTTTACGGAATCGCCAAAATCCGCGAGAAACTTTTTAGCTTTCACCATATCCAAAACCGGAATGCCTTCGGTGATGGCGACGATCAGTTTGATCCCGGCAGCGGCAGCTTCGCAAATGGCGTCGGCGGCAAATGGCGGCGGGACAAAAATCATCGTCGCGTCTGCACCGGTGGCCCGGACGGCCTGGTCCACCGTATCAAATACGGGTAAGCCATTGGCGTCTTTCGTTCCCCCTTTACCGGGACTGGTGCCCCCGACCATTTTTGTGCCGTAATCCAGGCAACCCCGCGTGTGGAACGCACCGCCGCCGCTGCCGGTAATTCCCTGACAGATCACGCGGGTATTTTTATTAACCAAAATTGACATCAGTCATTCTCCTATTGATTGACGGCGGGCGCTTAGCGCGTGGCCGAAACAATTTTCTTAGCGGCATCATTTAGATCGCTGGCCACTTGCAGTGTCGGAAGGGCACCTTGCGATGCCGCTAATATTTTACGGGCCGCTTCCACGTTGGTGCCTTCGAGCCGCACCACCACCGGAACCTTGAAGCCGACTTCCCGCCCCGCTTGAATCAGAGCCTCGGCAATAAGATCACAGCGCGCGATACCGCCAAAAATATTCACCAGAATTCCCCGCACCTTCTTATCAGATAAGATGATGCGGAAGGCTTCAATCGCCCCCTCGGCTTTCACGCCGCCCCCGACATCTAAAAAGTTAGCCGGTTTCCCGCCGTGCAACTGAATAACATCCATGGTGGCCATGGCCAGACCGGCACCATTGACCAGACAGGCGATATCGCCATCGAGTTTAATGTAATTGAGATTGGCGGCAGCGGCGCGAATCTCCAGGGCATCGGTTTCCGCGTCATCCTTAAGTGCCAGAACATCCGGATGGCGGAACAGGGCGTTGTCATCAAAATTGACTTTGGCATCAATGGCAAGAATTTTCCCGTCTTTGGTGAGCACCAACGGATTAATCTCGGCAATTGAGCAATCATAGTCAATAAAAAATCGCGACAATTTAAGCAGAATATCAGCGACCGTATTGGCCTGTTTACCGGTAAATCCCAGAGCCAGCGCCGTGCGGCGCGCCTGGAAGCCTTGCATACCTGCCAGCGGATGCAGCGGCTCTTTGATAATTGCATCGGGCCGCTCATGGGCCACGGTTTCGATTTCCACGCCACCTTCCGCTGAAGCAATCATACTGACGGTAGATCGGTCCCGATCCAGGACAAAGCCAAGATAATATTCATGGGCAATATCCACGGCCCCGGCAATCAGAATTTTGTTGACTGCGATTCCTTCCGGGCCGGTTTGTACGCTGACCATGCGGTGAGTCAACATGAACTCGGCGGCTGCACGGGCCTCCGCTGCCGATTTGACCAGTTTTACAAAGCCCGCTTTACCGCGGCCGCCGGCAAATACCTGCGCCTTGACCACCTGCAAGGGAAAACCGTTCTCCTCAAAGGCTTTTTCGGCCTGTTGGGCGGTTTCCACAACCCGCGCGGCAGGCACGGGAATTCCAGCCTTGGCCAGCAGATCACGGGCCTGATATTCATGAATTTTCATTGAACGAAACTCCTAAGCAGCCATTTTCACCGGCTCGTCGCTTTAAGAAAGATAAACGATTTATGGGAAAAGTTAAATACGACAACCAACTTAGCGTAACAAAATATTGTTGCCGTTGTTGCGGCCGTCTTTCCCCCGCACAATTTTCTGCTCCGCCGTGCGATTGACTTTTTTTGGCAGAATGCAAGATCGCTGAAAAAGTATCCCCGCAGTTGCCCGCGACACTTTGCCCGAACCTACGCTACAATGGCGGTCGTGATTTTGGTAACCCTGCGTTGAGGAATTTATGACGCCATCCACCACCTGTGCATCTACACAAGCTGCCGGTACGTTCAATCCTGCCGGCCTGATTTCGCAGCGGGCACTGGAGATTGACGCTTCCGGCATTCGCAAAGTATTTGATTTAGCGGCTAAGCTAAAGGATCCCATTAATTTATCCATTGGTCAGCCAGATTTTGATGTGCCGGAGCCGATCAAGGAAAAGGCCATTGCGGCCATCCGTGCCGGCAAAAATCGCTACACCCCCACCCAGGGCATCGGGGAACTTATTGAACCTATCCGCCGCGACGTTTGCGCCAGTACAGGCTGGCGCGATCCGGGCGTGCTGATTTTATCCGGCACGTCAGCCGGGATCATGCTGGGGATGTTTGCCACGTTAAATCCGGGTGATGAAGTGATCTTTCTTGATCCCTACTTTGTCATGTACAAACATCTTCCCCGGCTCATTGGAGCGGTGCCTGTGCCCGTAAACAGCTATCCGGATTTTCGTCTGCATCCTGAACGCATTGAAGCCGCTATTACGCCGCGCACGAAAATGCTGATTTTATGTTCACCAAACAATCCCACCGGCATCGCCCTGACGCCGGCGGAATTACAAGCGGCTGCGGACATTGCAAAAAAGCACAATCTGCTGGTGCTTTGCGATGAGATATACGACGCCTTTTGCTATCAACAGCATCAGAGTATCGCCCCCCTGCTGCCGGATCAGTGCATCCTGTTGAAAGGTTATTCCAAAACCTATGCCATGACCGGCTGGCGTTTGGGTTATGCCGCAGGCCCTAAGGCGATCATTGAGCAGATGACGAAACTGCAACAATATACATTTGTCTGTGCACCGGCACCGGCGCAATATGCTGCCCTTGAATTGCTCCATGCCGGATCAGTGGACATGACTTCGCATATTGAGGGCTATCGGCGAAAGCGGGACCGCATTATCTCCGGTCTTTCGACACATTTTTCTATCAATCATCCAGATGGGGCGTTTTATGCGTTTCCCAAAGTTCCCGGATCTTTGACGGCAACGGAATTTGTCAATCGGGCTGTAGCCAATAATGTGCTGGTGATTCCCGGAAATGTTTTCAGCGGGCAGGATACTCACTTCCGATTAAGTTATGCCGCCAGTGACCACACGATTGAGCGCGGGATTACAGCATTAAACACACTAGCAGAAGAAATAACCGGATAAACGCAAGTTTGGCGATTGCCGAGACTCAACAGGTAATAATATGCTGAATATTCAAGGTCAATCTACGGCATTAGCCCATATCCAGCGGGTCGTTCATTCGGGACGCATCGCCTCAACCTGGATTTTCGCCGGCCCGACAGGCGTGGGAAAGTTTCATACTGCGGTGGAAATGGCAAAAACCAGTCTGTGTGATCACCCGATACATCGGCCCAATATGCAAAATGGGGAATTATTCAACGCCCTGTTGGAGCCGGATTTTGTATTAACGCTACCCTGCGGCCAGTGTGAATCATGCAAGGCCATTGAATTAAGCACGCATCCGGACCTGCATGTGGTGAGCCGCGAACTGATCCGCTACCATGACCGCGACGGAAAATCCAAAGGCACTACATTAAGTATTCAGGTTATCCGCGGCGAAATGATCGGCGATGATTCGCCGGAGCACCGCGTGGAACCCAAAATTTATAAGCGCTCCCAACGGGGGCGTGGGAAATGGTTTATTATTGACGATGCGGATGTAATGGTGATTCCCGCGCAAACCTCATTATTAAAAACCCTGGAGGAACCGCCGGCACAAACTTTCATTATTTTAATCACCACCAGTCCGACCGAACTTTTAAGTACCATTCGCAGCCGATCACAATTTGTGCAATTTCGCGATCTGTCTTTTGCCGTCATGGTTCCGGAACTCGTGAATCGCGGCGCGGGTGAAGCCCAGGCGAAGCTGCTGGCCCGGCTTTCCGGCGGCAGCCTGGGGCGAGCCATCATTTTTATGCAAGCCGTCATCGCCTCAGATCGGGATGAGCAGGACAAGGCCGACACCAAAACCCCCGCAACCGATCAACCCGCTTTCCCGCATTGGATCAACACGATTTCTTCAACCTTGGACAACATATTTACCGGGCGCAACGGCGGAATGGCTTTGGCGGAAGTTATCCAGAAATCCGCTGAACAATATGCCAAGACCATGCTCAAACGCGATCCGCTGGCCTCCAAAGATCGTTTCGTGCGCGACGGCGTGGGCCTGATGTTGGGTTTTGTGGCGGCCTGGCTGGATGATCGCCTGCGCCACGCCACGGGCGCACAGATCATCGCGCCATTGCCTTCGCACGTGCAGGCCATTCCCCTGGCCAATGCACAGGAATGTATTGCCGTGTGTCGGCAAGCTGAAATGCAGGCGGACATGAACGCCCACATTGGCGTACTGTTGGCCTCCACCTGTATCGCCCTTGAACAGGCCCTGCGCACGGCGGTGCCGGCGTAACGGTCCTCGCTCGTCTCCGCACCCCCGTTTAGCGACCTCGCCCAACAACAAGCGTCCCCGCGAAAATTGTTGATCCGTGATACGTGACCATTGGCCCGCCCCACTCCACGTCTGCTTTTTCAAAAGCTTTTCGACCCACCAGAAAGTTTCTGGTTGGCGGCGACGGCTTGACCGTGGAAGAGTTCCTTTCACAACCGGTGGGCCATTACTTACAGCACTGCTGGAAATACACTCCGCCCGGCTATTGATAATACTCGGTTGCTGAGGTAAGACCAGTATAGGTATCGCAGGCGTCCCGCCTGCTTTTATCGTGCTTCCGATGCAGGCAAGATGCCTGCGGTACGATGGATTCCATCGCTTATTTTTCCCATCGGGACGCGATCGGAGTATAGAATAGGCTTTTAATGGCTGCCCTCCTCGAAGGCTTCACGAGGAATGCCACCGCAGCACCGTGGCGGAAATGTTGGCCGCTATTCTGACAGCAGGCATCGTGGCGCTGTGAAAAGTAGAGTAGAGGACTCAACCTCGCGGCCGCGGACGAGCCGTGGTGGCGTAAGCTGAGTCCCCCCTCCTCAAACCGGACAGGCGGATTTCCCGCATCCGGCTTTCTCGGTATCTGTCTTCCGCAATCTTTGGCAGGGCCACTTACGAAAGTTCGGTTCCCTGCTTGGACTTGCGATACAGCTTCTGCCTCAAAAGAAAGACTTTCACCGGCAAACCCGCCTTGTTGGTCTTAAAGACCTCCGGCAGATCGCTGGGTTCTTCCGTAGTCGCAGGATAGCCCTGCAAGCGGCGTCCTCCTTCTTCCTGCATCAGCATGATACCGACAGGGGCCCTTGGCTCCACGGGCATTACCCCGCTTCATCGCTACTACGGCCCCATCCGACTTCCGAACCAATACACCGGTTGCGGTTATGGATTCCCACACCGTGCTGGGGCACGACCCCCGACTGGTTCGGACCTCTCAGTTCCCATCTGTCTCTTTCGACATGTGCCGTCCCCTTTGACCCCGGAGAGTCCATCGGCTGCTTTTATCCGCTGCTTCACCGATGGTGCTGGCTTCGTCAACTCTGAAAGCTTGGCCACTCCCGATTTTGTGTAACGAGGCTGATTTGGGTTCACTTATCGTTACGGCCCACGCCTTCGCCATACCGAGGCTCCGTCGCCAGAGATTGCTCCCGACAACGCCCGGTTGGCTACATGGCTAACGGATCATTCCATGATGAACTCCTTTCAGTTCATAAGACACAGACGGTTTCACTGACGCACCAGAGGGCACAGAGGACGGGA
>JAJZDN010000012.1 GCA_021805985.1 Planctomycetota bacterium
AGAGAGTCCAACGACCGGAGAGCCGGATGCGTTAATTGCGCCCGTCCGGTTCGGAGGGAGGGGAGACCGCAATAAAAGCGGTCTTCCCTACCCCTATTGTGAAGGACGGCAAATCAGGTTTTGGAAGGTAATTGGAACCCGGTTCCTGATGAGCGGTTCTTTTCCGGCGGGATATAAATACGTTGATCAATCTGATACAATATGAGTTATGAAATGGTTGGGCGGTCGCTCGGCGTAAGCCGGGAGGAAAGTCCGAACACCGCAGGGCGCGGTGGTGGGTAACCCCCACCCATTCACGCCGGCAACGGCGGGAATGCGGGAAAGTGCCACAGAGAATATACCGCCGAATTCCGATTCTTCGGAATGGTAAGGGTGAAAAGGTGCGGTAAGAGCGCACCGCGGGCATGGTGACATGACCGGCATGGCAAACCCCACCGGGTGCAAGACCAAATAGGGAATCGAAGCGCTGGTCCGGCGCGCAGGCGTCCGCTGCAATAGGCCCCCGTCAAGGGTTCGCGGATGCCATAGCATCATCACCGGCAAAGTTCTCTCCGGAGAATCAGCACGAATGATGCGCGTAGATTCCGGGTAGGTTGCTTGAGGCAGACGGTAACGCCTGTCCCAGATCAATGACCGCCGCCCCACAAGGGGCACAGAATTCGGCTTATAGACCATTTCAGAAAAATAAACCGCGGCCTGGCAACAGACCGCGGTATTTTTTTGCCTGCAATTTCGGGTTGCGAGCGTCATGGGTGCGAAAGGCGATCGGCTTCGGCGGCGATTTTCCGTAGTACGCTTCTTGGTGTGTTCTGAATCCTGAGGAACAGCACGGACGGCGGTTGCTGTAAATTACCACAAAAAAATCAGGCGGACGCCGGACGCAGTTCGTCGCCCTCACCGGCTCTTACGCGATGGCGGGCGTGTCGTGGCCATTGGCTTGAGGCGTAATTTCCGGATGTATGGTGTGCTGACGCGGCGGGCGTGGGCACAAAGTTTCCCGACATCGCCGTGGAACCGGCGATCAAGATTCACTCGCACCTGCCGAACATCATCGGTGGAGTTCTGAGCGGTGGACAACGGTGGTCTGACAGCATCAGGCATCGGCATGCTCCCAAAGCAAATCTGGAGTAACAATTTGCGGCGGGAAGACCCCAATCCGCAGGCATATTCGGGCAAGATGGGCGCGTTTGTTGATATTGACCAAGTGTTTGACGTTCCTCTGCGGATATGCACAAGTTGAACCGCCGGCGATGGGCCTGCCACCACCGAAGGCTCGTGTCGCGCCACACCGTGCTCTGCGGGTCGTTGCGGTCCGTTACGCAGGCGCTGAAAAAACTGGTTTCGACGTAGACGCTAATCATCATCCCATGATAGCGTCAGTAGAGCGGTGTTACCAAACTGCTACGGCCTGCAATGTTGTTATTGTTGTCACCTGTTGTCATGAAATAGAAATGTCATCCCCTGGTTGGTTGGGTTATACTGGTGCAATGGAAACAATTTTAATGTGTCAGCGGGAAGCGATATACCTTTTTAGGAAAGGACCGATACTGATCAATAATCCAAACGCAGTTTCGTTGAGCGAGGCCCCAATTCCGGATTGGTTTCCGCCTGCCGGCAATTTCCACTGAGTTCGTTTTATTTTACTAAATGGCGAGATATATGCCGGCCCATCTGATTGAAGGGCGTTAATGTTTCTGATGATGGATGACCAGCAGGAAGTATGGGCCACCGCCGTGACGCCAACGAGATAGGAGATATTCCGATGAAAACGAGCACACCCCAGGAGATTGTGAAGGCGGCCCTGGCCAACGGGGAGTTGGACAAACTCCTCCTCGGGGCACCCGCGTACCAGTATCGCTCAAAATACTCGCCCGCTCCGGGAAATACGGATCTGACGGAGTTGTTGTCCGTGGTTTATGACCACTGGGATCCAGCGGACAAAAAGCACGTTCATGAACAGGTCGCTAAGGCCGTTTATGCAATCATCGGAACCTATCATGGTATTGAGCCGGTGGCGATATGCGTACTTCTGGAGTCACTGCGGGCAGCCCGGGGTAAGCCGTCGCTCGGCTTACGGCTTGACGACGTTGCCGCCAGACTACGCGCGAGCATCGACACATTTTCGGAACAGCTTCGCGTTGACAAAGGCGGCGGAGGCGCGAATTGGCCGGATGGGCGGCTTGGCGACTTACGACGGTTAAGCCGAAACACAGAAGATCTTGGCGGCCCATCGTTTTGCAAATGATCCGGTCTCCATGCATCCGTAGAGTGAAGGCCGTTGTCGATTACTGCGGGCGAATAGTTGCGAACGCAGTATGTGCCGGATCGATCGTGCCGGGGGGAAAATATCGTGTCCTCAAACCGTGTTCCGCGTCCAACTCAACGCTGCCGCATTGAGCTACGGGGCGTGTCGCGGATTGATGGTTATTTTTTCGGCGTGCCGGGGGTTAGGACGGTCAGGACGAAAAGGTGCTTGGAGGGGAATTGTGACGGCGGCATGTGGTAGGGGATTATTTTTGCGGGGCGGTGGGCGAGTTGCGGTGATACGAAAATCAGATCGGTGGGCCAGGGGCTGTAAACGTGGTTGGTGTAATTTTCCCAGGTCCCCCACTGCTGTCCGGGTTTATGGAGTGCGTAATTAAATGTATCGGTTAACGGGACGGTGGTGGGCGTTCCAAGCAGCGCCTGGTAAATGGCGTGATCGCTGCGGGAATGGTTCATGTCTCCCAGCAGAATGGCTTTTGCGGCGGGGAAGCGGTTTTGCCATTTGGATAAGATTTCATGCAGCTTTTCAGCACTTTTTGCCGCATTTTTCTCCCAGTGCCGCAGGTGGACATCCAGAACAATTAAATCCGGGAAGCGCCCGAGACGATCGTGCAACACCTCAAGGGAAAAATAGGTATTCTCCGTGGGATTATTTTGCGGGTGATTCGGGCGCACTCTACCAAACGTTCCGGCAATGCGCCGGAAGCGATCGCGACGAGACCAGATTTGATTCCAGGTACTTAGTGGCCCAGCGAGGGTGGAAACAAGATTGCGGTGAATGGCGGCTCCGTCGGGGAAGTGCGCGTAGGCGGGCAGGTGAGCGACCAGCCACGCGGTTTGTGCCGGCGTTGATGCCTGCATGCCAATAATATCGGCGCGAATGTGGTGTAACACTTTAATGAGCATCCCGCGGCGCGCAGACCAGCTGTGAATTCCTTCATGAGGCCGCAGCAGATTAATATTGGCAGTCAGCACGCGAATATCTGGGGAAGCGGGTCGGTGTATGGCCGGCTGGATAACGGGAATCATTGGACGCGGCTTTAACAGAATGAAGGCCACGACCCCGGCGACGGCGGCGAGGAAAATAACAAAAAGTGTTGTTCTATGGGGGAGATAGCGCAGTCGCATGTTTTAAACTCATTTCTGATTGGTTTTTTCGACGGAAAATTGCTTGCGGATCAGGCGATCGGCTAATACCGGAAAGGCTGCGGCGAAAGCTAGGGCATAGCGAACGGGTGAATACGGCCATAATTCGGGCTGTGGATGTTCGATCAGGCGAACAATTTTCCCCGCCACGAGTTCCGGACTTTGAGTTTTTCCTAACCCATCAACACGCTTCCCGCTACGCTGACTTGCTTGTTGAAAAAACTCAGTACTCGTTGTGATTGGATGAACGGAACTTACCGCAACGCCGCGGCCAGATAATTCAAGGCGTTGGGCCTCAACTAATGAAAGCTGGGCAGATTTGGTCATAGCGTAGGCACCCATTTGCGGAATCGCACGTCGGGCGATCGCCGAGGAAACGACGATAATATGGCCAGCATGCTGGTCAATCATAATTGGAGCGGCAGCCGCCATGACATACCAGGTTCCCATGACATTAACATTCCAAATTTCCTGCATGTGCTCTGGAGATGTCAGATGAACCGGTGAGCGAAGTCCAAAGCCAGCGTTGGCGATCGCAACATCCAGGCGGCCGAACTGTTCTTTGGCGCTTTGTACAAGCGCGTTGACATCTTCACGGATAGAAACATCACATGATGCGATGATCACTTGTGATCCGATGGCTTTAGCTTTGCCTGCAATAGCTTGGAGCTTATCCATACGCCGGGCACCCAATACCAGAGTGGTCCGGCGTTCTGCCAAAGCCAAGGCACACGCTGCGCCAATGCCGGAAGATGCACCCGTAATTAACACCACTTTTTTTGACCAGTCCACCGGCATATCATTCATCCATTTCCAGAATTTCCACACTTGAGTTCATGTTTGGCAGCGGTGATTATTGACCCGTCTGCGTGGTCGGCGGCGGCCGGGGCACCAGTACTTCGTCCGAACGTATATCCAGATACGCCCTTCCAGCATCTATACGATGATATTGCTGATAGACATCATTAAGCAACTCCAGCTTACGCGAGGCGGGCACTTCATAAAAGCCCTCCTTGCCCGGCGGAAGTCCCCAATATATTTGCGTGCCGAACCGTGTCTTGAGAATAATCTTGGGAGTCGTAGGCGGTACATGGGTATACATATTGGTCAGATCAACCGATTGAATCTGGCTGGAGAATGCGTGGCCGGACAGCAAAGCAATCATCTCCAAACCCAATTTTATGCCCGGGGCGGAAAATGCCTTGCCCGGCGCAGGAACAGTGACCGCCACTCCGGTAATGCGCATCAACCAGTTAAGTTCCGGCAGATCCACCGGGGTATAAGCTCCGGGAAGGCGAATGGCACTGGGGCTTATTAAATAATATTTCCCGTCCAGCGAAACCAACCCCGCAGGCCGACGGTACTGGCAGGAAATTTCAATAATCTGTTCGTGCGGCAGCCAGATACGCCGCACATAATTTACGCGTTTAATCCATGCATTAAACCCCTGCGACGGATGAAGCGTAAAATGACGGGCAAGAATTTGAAGAATTTTTCCGTCCAGCGGATTGCGCAACTCGGCAGCGTACAAAGGGTGCTGCGGATTAAAAATCGTATAGTGCACCGCCTCGGAGGCCAGAGAATTTAATATCGGTGCCGCGAGCCACGTGGGAGCACCCATCATCACAATGCGCTTTAAAGGGCGATCCCGTGACCGTTGGGCCATGAGCATTTTCCCGTAAATGTTCAGCCGGGAAAATCCCTCAATGACCACGGCTACTACCACCAGCGTCAAGCAGAGTAATAGTATGCTGCGCACCCATGGAATATCCCAAGGGCGATGGTACGTCGATCTGTAGCGGCTTTTGGTCATAACTATTTCAATGCCTGTCTCACTTGTGCGCCTGAGCTGGCGCGGGGACCTGCACGGGGGACCGGTCACGCAGCGCCATGGCCGAGAGACGTTCGCACAATTCATCAAATGTTATTCCGGCCTTGGCGGCGGCTTTGGGCACCAACGAGTGGCTGGTAAACCCCGGCAAACTGTTAAGTTCCAAAACCATCGGCTCCATGGTAGCTTGATCCACCATAATATCCACACGCGCCAAATGGCGTGAACCGAGGCATGTGTACGTTTCCATCGCCATTCGCCGAACTTTATGCAAAACGGCCTCGGGCAGCGCAATATCAAAAACATATTCGGTATCATCGCGCGTATATTTAGCCTGATAGTCGTAAAAGGCCGCCGCCGGGCGAATCTGAATAATAGGCAAGGCCACGCCATCCACTATGCCTACGGTTAATTCCGGTCCAAAAATAAATTTCTCCACCAGCATGGCTCCGTACTGCGGTAAAAATTCAGACAGGTGGGCGTGCGCGTCGGAGATATTCGTGCATATTCGACAGGCCACGGAGCTGCCGTCCGCAATGGGCTTAATAACGCAAGGATAGCCAATACCGCTGCGCGGGCTCCAGCTATCTTTGAATTTTCCGTTGCTGACCACCTGCCAGTTCGGTGTGGCGATACATTTTTCCGCAAATATGCTTTTGGCAGCAACTTTATCCATTGCTAATTTAGCAGCCACCGGCCCGGAACCCACGTAAGCCATGCCGCGCGATTCCAGAATTTCCTGTAATTGACCGTCTTCCCCGAAGGTTCCATGCAGGGCGGGAAATACCAGATCACACGGACGATGATCCAGAGCAGCAAGGTTTTCCGGACCAATATCGGCCTCAAACACGGTATGCCCCCGCCGGCGTAGCGCTGCGGTAATTTGCGATCCGCTGGCCAGCGAAACTTCGCGCTCCTTGGATATACCCCCGGCGAGCACGGTAATATTCAGCGGCCTAATAAGAGCGGTCATGGTTTTCTCCAGAATTCAGCGACGCCTGATAATTATATGATGACAGATGCCGGGCAAGCAGAGTTCCTGAAATAACTCCCATCGTAAAAAAGCCGGAAGCATTTACCAAATCACCACTTCACTTTCCAGTTCAATACCGGTTTTTTCGCGCACGGCTTTTCGTGCCAATTCCATCAGGGCAAAAACATCGGCACTCGAGGCCCCATGCCGCGCAACAATAAAATTCGCGTGATGCAAAGAAATTTCCGCACCGCCGACCGCACTTCCTTTTAAGCCCGCTTCGTCGATGAGTTTACCGGCGGAAAGGCCATCAGGATTTCGGAAAATGCAGCCAGCGCTGTTGTCTTTCAGCGGTTGGGTATTACGTTTATACATCCAGATTTCTTTAACTCTGTCGACCAGACGGCCGGGATTTTCCGGGGTTAGTTCAAAGAGGGCATCGAGGATAATTTTGGCGGTAATATTGCTTCGGCGATAGCCAAACACCAGATCATCACGCTGCCGCGTAAATATCTGCCCGAAGGAATCCATGACCGTCACTTCCGCTACGCTTGATCCAATATCACCAAACGCCCCGCCGGCGTTCATGCGAATTTCCCCGCCCACTGTGCCGGGGATGCCGGCCTGACATTCCAGGCCCGCCAATCCGGCTTTTGCCAGTTCCGAAACCAACTCAAAAGCATCCTTGCCCGCCCCAACCCGCACCATGCGATCATCAATGACCACCCGGCGGAAGGCATTATGCGACAGTGAAATCACCGCACCGTCAACCCCCTGATCGCGCACCAGTAAATTAGCCCCGCCGCCCAGCAGATACATGGGAATATTATTTTCCGCCAGGCGATTGACGACCGCCGAGAGTTCTTCGCGGCTGCGCGGCTCAATGAAGTAACGCGCAGGCCCCCCAAGACGAAACCACGTCTTTGGTGCCATCGGTTCATTCAGGCGAACAATATTTTCAAAGTCGGCGTACCAATTCATGCGTAATTTCCCAAACCGGCCCAGCACCCATGGATACAACAAGATCACCCGCTTTTAATTCCAATTCAAGAGCGGACACAACCTCCGGAAATGTAGGAATATAGCGACCATATCGGCCATTGGCCACAATGCGATCGACTAAATTTTGCGAACTGACGGCTTTGATATCAGCTTCGGTGTCCCGTGCCATATAAATATCTGGGATAATCACCATATCCGCATCGGAAAATCCAAGCGAAAATTCCTCCAGTAAACTGCGGGTGCGGCTGTGCTGATGTGGCTGAAAGACACAAATCAGTCGCTGCGGCCGGTAGAATTCCCGCAGCCCCGCCAGCGTTGTGCGGATTTCTGTGGGGTGATGGGCATAATCATCCAGGATCGTGATGCCACCAGCCTGTCCCAGTAACTCACTGCGCCGATCAGCCCCAGTAAATGATTCAATCGCCGAAGCTATGACATCCCATGGCACATGGCAATGCCGGGCCAGTGCTGCAGCGATCAGAGAATTACCGATATTGTGCCGTCCCGGTACCCGCAAAGCCAGCCGCCCGACTCGGCGGCCCATATACGATACGTCATAGGAAAGCCGTCCGTTTTCTGATTGAATGTCGGTCGCCAGCCAAGTTGGTGTGCCCGTGAGGCCGTAAGTCTCCACACGTGCATGGGCCTGGGTGGCCGCTTGCTGGCACCAGGGATTATCCGCATTGGTGACCACCACGCCATCGGGGTCTACCTGTGACATAAACTGTCCGAAGGCCGCGGTTATTTCATGAATATCGTGATAATAATCCAAGTGGTCAGGCTCCACATTGGTTACGGCAGCCAGACGTGGATGCAGATTTAAAAAACTGCGGTCAAATTCGCAGGCCTCGGCGATAAAATAGTCACCGGCTCCGCCGTGGGCCGAGCCGCCCAGTTGCCGCGAGCTGGCCCCAATAATGTACGAGGGGTCAATTCCGGCCCGTAAGAGAATATAGGCAACCATGGATGTAGTGGTGGATTTACCATGTGTACCAGCGATGGCGATGCCATGCTTTAACCGCATGATTTCACCAAGCATCTGGGCATATTTAAAAATCTTAACGCCAACATGCCGGGCTTGTGATAGTTCGGGATGATCGGCCTTTACCGCAGCGGAATGCACCACATATTGAGCGTCCGGGGGAAAACTGGCGACGGTCTGCTGATAGGAAATCGCGACGCCCATTTTTTCCAGTTTTTGCGTCGCGGGAGATTCCGCACGGTCCGATCCCGAGACAACGGCTCCCATGTGGGTCAGCATTTGCGCCAGGCCGCACATACCGCTGCCGCCGATTCCAATAAAATGAACACGCTTTTGATAAAATTTATTATCGTGCATATCGAACCCAGCGGCCCTTTCCGTCGCATTTATTCTGATGGGCTTTTTGAAATCAATGACTTCCAGCTGTGTCGCCCCCGGTTGCGAAATATCCTTTTTGGTTGATGTCACCACGAGGCTGCCTCCTTTATTTTTAGCACGGCTGGAGCAGTCCATTGCCGCTCGTGATAAACAGGGTATTGCCCGGACGTCTTCACCGCTGATCTCCAATCTTTAATTGAACCTGCTGCAAAAGCCAGCGGGCCACTGTTGTTGCGGCATCGGGGCGAGCCTGGCTGTGCGCCGCAAGCGACATTTCTCCCAGCCGGTCAGTTTCCGTGAGTAACCGCATGAGCACTGGCTTAAGATCGGCGGCGTTGCGCGCGGGATTTTTACTATCGCGCACGAGAACCGCAGAACCGGCAGCACAGAGTTTTTCCGCGTTGGCCTGCTGATGATGATCTTTATGGAACGGATACGGCATAAGAATTGCTGGTACACCCATGCATGATAATTCCGCGCACGTGCCGGCACCCGCACGCGCAATGGCCAAATCGGCCATGGACCACACTGCGGCCATATCATCGCAATAATCCAGGATTTTCCATTGAACTTGTGGCCAGCGGCCCGCCAGAGTCTGTAACTCGGCCGCATGGTCCAAGCCTGTAAGATGCAAAATCTGCCACTGCGAACCGCCCGCCCCATTCAGAAGATGTTGCATTTCGGGATCACTTAGCAATATCGCGACCGCATGATTGATGCTTTGCGCTCCCAGCGAGGCACCGGTAACCACCAGAGTTTTTCGATTGGGGTCCAAAGCGAGTTTTCCCGCTGCAACTGACCGATTTATTTTCACCAGCGACGCCCGGACGGGACAGCCTGCAACCTGCACGCGATCCGCATATTTCTGTGCGGATCGACCCATGGTCCATTGTGAAAAAATGACATTAGCCCGTCCCATCAAAAATCGATTAGCCCGCCCCGCCAGTGCATCGGGATTCAACAAGCCAACCGGTATATTTATTCTTGCCGCTTCGTAAGAAGCCGGCCCCGCCGCGTATCCACCTAATGCCAGCACCGTGGCCACCTGATGCGAAGCAAAAAAATCCCGCCAGTACCGACAAGACTTTTGCCAAGCCGTATAAAACGCCGGCCACTTCCAAGGATTGGTGGAAAACGGCTTAACGTCCTGTTGAATATAATCCGCACCGGCCGCACCGAGCAGCCGCTGATCAATTTTTCGCGGCGTGGCAGCCCAGATAATTTTGAGCGGCTGGCCAGCGGAGGAAAGCAGTTCGTCCAATCGCTGTGCCACTGCAAGTCCGGGATATAAGTGCCCCCCGGTGCCTCCCCCTGCCATAATCACGTACACGAGATCTTTACAGGGCAGTGCGGATATTCCCAAACCCGCCGAAGTTCCATCTCGTGTCGGCACTGCCGCATGGCCGCCGGTACTAGCAAGATTCATAGCGCACCGGCCCCGGCGGGTTCTTTTTCCGCCAAGTTAAATTCCAGAGGCGCACGGCCAGCGGAACTTTCATTACTGTGCCGCACCCCTGCTTCCAGCCGATTCACCCGCTCTACGCTCATCACCAGGCCAATGGCTCCAGCGGTAAGAATCCAGCCAGTTCCACCGGATGAAATCAGCGGTAGCGCAATTCCCTTGGTGGGCACGGTAACCGTCACGACCGCGATATTCATCGCCGCCTGCAAGCCAATCATGCCGGTGCAACCGAATGCAATGAGTTTACCAAATAAATCCCGCGCCCTTCGCCCTGTCTGCCAACCGGAAAACAGCAGCGTGAGATACAACAAAATCACCATCATGCATCCGAAAAAGCCGAGTTCCTCGGCGATCAGGCTGAAGATAAAATCGGTGTTATCTTCCGGCAGATAGCCCATTTTCTGAATGCCGTCACCCAAGCCGCGGCCCCAAAATCCGCCGCTGGCGAAGGATAAAAGCGATTGAATGGGGTTGTATCCCGCGCCTTTTGGGTCTAAATGCGGATGCATGAAAATCATCAGGCGTTCGCGGCGATAGGGGTACATGCCAAACTGCGAAGTAAAGCACCACCAGCGCCGGGGGCAGCAGCATGGCAATATGCCACCAGCGACACCCAGCCATTAACATCAGCAGAACAGCGATTCCGGCAACCAGAGCGGCTGTGCCGAAATCCTCTTTTAATATCAAAGCACTGGTCGCCCCCACCACCACCATGAGGGGAACAAATCCCTTCCAGAAATTGCGAATCTGCTCTCCCTTATGTACCGCATAGGCACTGATAAACAACACCAGCGACCATTTGGCGAGTTCCGAGGGTTCAAAGCTCAGGGCATGAGAACCAATGCGCAACATCAGCCAGCGCTTGGCACCGTTAATATCCGTGCCCAGTCGCGTGAGCACCAGGGCCAGGCATATTAAACTCACCAGCACCAGCATCGCCGGTGCCGAGCGCATCAAGCTTCTGCCAATGAGGCGACGATAGTCCAGACGCCATAAAAACACGAGCAGAACCATCGCCAGCACGGCGTGAACAGCCTCGACATTCAGAACCAGTCGGACAAAATAGTCATGAACTAAATGGCCGATGCGGGCATCAGCGCTTTGGGTCATCAGCAGGCCCACGCCTAACAGGGCCATGCACACCGCGAGCATGAGTTGGTCATAGGTTAAGGACACGGGGCTTAGCTGCACAGTGAATCGCCGAGGAGGCGGCATCACCGAAATATCCGGCATGGACTGCGCAGACTTGCGGTCGCCCTTCGCCCAGGCTACGCGGGTTGGCCAATTGATTAAATTACGGAACCTGGCCATCACGCCACCCCCCCGCCTGGAAAAAAATCAACCACATCGGCGCCCACCGGGTTGCACGAATCAGATAATAGATAGTGCTGTAACACGTTCACGCCGCAGCCAAATCCATGCCGCCAATTAAGAAACGTCCTTGTTCCCCGCCGCTGGAACGCCCAGTACGCGAGACTCGGGGCGAACCGGCCCGTTCAAGACCGATAAGCGCATATAGTATAAACATATTTTCGTAGATTGCGGCACTCCAGCATCAGTTTTTCTTCTGGTTTTTTTGTTAAGCTGCCACGGCGATGGCTTTTTCCATGAAAACGACTGCCGGCTTTTGAGCTGGGCGCAGTGGATGCAAATTACCATTCGTTGTATTATGCATCCACAAACAGGGTGAAGCGTTGCGAAACTGTGGATGCCTAAGCGAGATGTGATCTCTTCAGGACATTACCTCTGCAGCGAGAACGGCTCATCACCGACAGTCATAGGAGAAACGAATGATGCGTACGGTTTTCATGCGGGTCGCAGCGGCTTTTGGCGCCTTGGCGGCATTGACTTTCGCGGGCACCAGTCTTTCCCGTGCAGGCGGCGCGGGTGAATATATTCGCACCGGCCTGACTCCCGCGCAGGTAGAATCGCAGGCCGACGCGCTGCTTGCCAAGCTAACTCTAAAAGAAAAAATTCACCTTTTGGCGGGCAACGGCAGCATGTGCACGCGACAGGTTCCCGAACTGGGAATTCCCCGCTTAAATATGAGCGATGCTTCCCAAGGCGTACGCGTATACGGTCCATCCACAGCGTATCCCGCATCGGTGTGCCTGGCGGCAACCTGGAACCCGAAACTGGCGAGGCACGTAGGCCGTGCTTTAGGCTCTGATGCATTGGCGCGGGGCGTTAACATCATCTTAGGCCCCGGCATTAACCTCATGCGTGAACCGCAAGACGGACGCAATTTTGAGTTTGTGGGTGAAGATCCCTATTTGGCGGGGCAACTTATTGCCCCGTGGATTCGTGGCATGCAGTCCGTCGGGGTGGCGGCTTGTGCCAAACATTTTGCTGCCAATGAGCAGGAAACCAATCGGATGTCGATTGACTGTATTGTCAGTCGTCGGGCTTTGGAGGAAATCTATCTGCCGCCATTTCGTGCGGCAGTCCGACAGGGGCATGTCTGGACCGTTATGGCCGCTTATAACCAGCTCAATGGATATCATTGTACCGCAAGCCGCTATCTTCTCACCGATGTGCTGCGCCACCAATGGGGCTTTAAGGGTGTACTGATGTCCGACTGGGGGGCCACGCATGATACCGTTGGCCCGATGGCCGCCGGGTTGGACTTGGAAATGCCGGACAATCAGTATTATAACTATTCGACCATTAAGCCGCTGGTAAAAACCAAGCAGATCACGGTTCATGAAATTAATACCCATGTCCGAAGATTGCTGCGCATGATGATCGCCATGGGCTTCACGAAGAAGCGCGTTGAAGATCAAAGCATTCCATTAAATAATCCCAAAAGTGCAGCTACAGCTTTTCAGGTGGCTGCCGAAGGTACGGTTTTACTGAAAAACAAGGGCGGGATTCTTCCGCTGCATAGTTCCAGGCTTCATACGATCGCCGTTATCGGCCCGATGGCCACTCCGGCGATCTGGACCGGCGGCGGCAGCGGCTATGCCCCGTCGATTATCAACCCGGTAAGCATGTTGTCCGCGATTCGTCAGGCGGCTGCCGGGTCGGCAATCAAAGTCATTCGCATCCCGTTTAACAAAAGGCTTTCACGATTCTGGGGCTTGGGTGAATATCAAACTCCACAGGGCAAGCCCGGCCTGAAGGCCGAATATTTCGACAACGACCGTCTTGCCGGCAAACCGGTGATGACCCGTATTGATAAGCGCATCGCCTTTAACTGGGGACAGTTTTATCCCGTGGAAACGCAGAATCGCCATTTTTCCGTCCGCTGGACTGGAACCATTACCGCCAAAGCCAGCGGCACCTATCTCTTTGAAGCCGCCGCTGCCGATCCGTGCCGCGTCTACCTGAATGGAAAACGCATTATCAAAATCGGTCGCTGGCAAAACGCCTTTACCAAAAAGCTCAAGGGTATTACCCTTTCGGCGGGGAAAACCTATCGCCTGCGGGTAGAATATTTTGGTTCCCACTGGAATGCGGAAATGGAGTTTGGTTATCTACCGGAAGGCAATAACCTACTGACCGCCGCACAGAAAAAAATCATCAAACACGCGGATGTGGTCATAGCCTGTATGGGTTACGGCCCCAATATGGAACACGAAGGAGCGGATCATACCTATCACCTCTGGGCACCGCAGGATCAGTATCTGCGGGAAGCAGCGGGAATTAATCCACATACCATTGTGGTACTCAACGCCGGAGCCGATGTCGGCATGGCACCATGGATTCACCGTGTCGCCGGCCTGGTAGACGCGTGGTACCCGGGTGAAAACGGAAACACCGCAGTGGCCGATATTTTGTTTGGAAAAATTGATCCAAGTGGTCGTCTGCCCGACACCTTTGCGAAACATTGGCGAGATGATGCCGCGTATGGCCACTTTCCGGGTCATGACGGACAAGTGCTGTTTGATGAAGGCATTTATGTAGGCTATCGCTGGTTTGACAAAAGGCATATTCAACCCCGTTTCTGCTTTGGCGATGGGCTTTCTTACACCACATTTTCTTTTGGAGCTTTAACGGTGACTTCCAAGGGCGCAGGCAAAAATCGCGTGATAGACGTGGCCGTGCCGGTTACCAACACCGGCAAGATGGCCGGGGCCCAAGTCGTGCAACTTTATGTACGCCCTCTGGAAGATCGTGCGAACCGATGTGTTCAGACCCTGCGGGCATTCGCACGCGTAAATCTTAAAGCAGGCCAGACGGCAACCGCCCATCTGCATTTGCATTGGAAAGATTTCGCCTATTTTGATTCCGGTCGAAATACCTGGCAAGTTCCCTCCGGCAAATATCAACTTGCGGTGGGTTCCTCGAGCCGGGATACACCCTCTACAGCCACTGTGCATATCAGGGAGTAATCGGGTGCTGTTGGCCATTACGATACAGCATTTTGCGGCCCGCTATGCGGCAATGCTTCAATCGTGGTCCAAACTGCTGTGGATATGGGATATTGCCCTTCTTATCCTCGGGCTGGTATTCCTGTCTTGCGCCCGACGGAGCTATCGGACATTAATTATGGCCAACTGCGCCGCGCTGGGATGGTACCTGGCGATGTTTCTGGCCCATTGGTCCTGGATCGCCGGAGCTGTTGCGGCGTTGGTAGGCACGGTGCTGGGAGTGCTGCTGGTGCCGATGATGCGCGTGGCACTATTTATTCTTGGAGCCATCGCCGGCGGAGCTGCGGGGGTGGCGCTTTGGCATGTATTTAAGGAACCTCCGGATTACCGCTGGGTGCCGGCCATTCTGGGAGTGATTGTATTAGGCGTGGCGGGGTTGTATATATTTGAAGCCTGTGCGGTGCTCATTTGCACGCTGGAAGGAGCTTTGATGATTGTCATCGGAGCTACCGGATTAATTATGCGGTACGGCACGGCAAATTTGCGGGATGCCTTTGTGGCCAATGTGGCCAAGCAACCAACTAATCTTCTGGCGATTATCATTGGTATTTGCTGTGTGGGAATTTTAGTGCAGTTGGCGTGGGCCGCCCATGAAAAAGAGAAAGAAAAAGCCGCCAACGAGTAACCTATATACTACAGATCCCTGCACGCCAGTGCCGGAATCAATACAAGGATCAGCATGAAACGTCAGCCTTTAAATCCCATGATACCTCTGTTAGCCGTTGAGCCACTGGGGTTGGATTTGCGAACCACAGCGAAAAGTGCACAGAAGTGGGGCTTTGGCGGCTTGGCCATTGGGATCGGCCACCAGGAAATTCATGCCAAAACCTTTGGTCAAACCGCCCAACGACACTTTAAACAAATTCTCTCATCCCACGGCCTGCTCCTGGGGGCCTTGCGCGTCGGCGTGGGAAAGGCCGGTGCCTTTGACTCGGCAACATCGCAGAAACTGCTTGATGATGCTCTAACGGCTTGCGAAATGGCCCATCGCCTGCAAATATCTGTCATATCCATTTATATTGGTGAACCGAAGGATGATCAGAAGATCGCAGGCGATGTCGCGGAAATATTTCAACGCCTGGCGGAACATGCGGATCGCACCGGTGTTATTGCGGCACTTTCCTGCGGTCAAAGCCCCTGGCTGCTCAACCTTCTATCCAGCATGGATGCACCATCTCTAGCGGCCAATTTGGATTCGGCGCGGGTGGTTGCCGGCGGCGGCTCACCTCGGGAGGCCGCCGAGATGTTAGCCGGGCGTATAGCACTATGGACCTGCACCGATGCCCTGCGCAACGGTTCAAATGTTCAGATGACACCGCTGGGTTCCGGCCAAGCCGAGAGCCGGGAAGTAGTGACCATATTGCAGGATCAGGACTTTACCGGGCCGATTATTATAGATGTCCGTGATTTACCGCACCCGGCTCAAGCCGCCGAGCAGGCCCGTAGTCAGCTTCAAGAGTGGATTGTAAAATGAGTGAGCGTGTCATCAGTGAAGTGACTTATCTGGGCACCGTGGAATCCACACAGGATATCGCCAAAGCCCACGCCAAGAAGTTGGTGCTCTCCGACCATCCATTAGGGTTTCCCCGGCAATTTTATGTGGCCGAACGGCAGACCCAGGGCCGAGGACAGCATGGCCGCGCGTGGATCAGCCCAGACGGTGGGATCTATTTAAGCGCTGTGTTCCCCGACGTCCCGCAGTATATGCACCGCTATATCCCTTTGGTTGCCGGCCTGGCGATAACCCGATTGCTCATGCGGCCATGGTTTCCATCCCCGTGGTTGCCCGGCCGTCCAAAACCCGATATTGCCTTTACTAATGTGCACGTGCGTTGGCCTAATGACGTGCTATTTAACGGAAAAAAAATTGCCGGAGTACTCTCGGAAAGTATCACGATGGGACAGCGGGCGGTGGCCGTGGTCGGCGTGGGAATGAATGTCAACGCCGATCCCGCCGCTTCAAACCCGGCATTGCGTGAGTTTTCCACCTCGCTGGCAAGCGAGCTTGGAAGTCCGGTCGATAAAATAAAAGTCAATAACGCCCTGCTTCATAATCTTGAGGAATGTATTGGCGATCTCACCAGCGGACGGTGGCCTGCGCTGCATCGTGAAATCTCCGATCGGGATTATCTGCGCGGTCGCTCGGTAGAGATTTCCACCGATGACCACGTTCAGTGCGGTACCGGTGCCGGCATCGCTGATGATGGAGCACTCCTGCTGCAGGTTCCCACGCAGCGTGAACCAGCAGCATTTTATGGCGGTACGATCTGCACCGTGGACGGCCGCCCCATCCGTCCACCCTCTTAAAAGGTACCTTTGTTTTGAAAGATTCCAAGTTAAGACGTTAAGACGCGTCGAGGAATCGTAAGGGGGCGTGTTTCCATTCGCCGGCGTAATCTACGCCGATGCGCGGGGTGCTGATGATGCGTGGCTTATGCTGCGTTCTTTTCATGATATAAAAATCTTCACCGGTCATATCCATTCCGCGGTCGGCCAGCGTTACGCCAAATGCTCGCGCCAACTTTCCCGGCCCGGAAAGATCCACTTTCCAACCATCCAGCGGAAGCGCCCCGCGCAGCAGCACCGCCTGTGGATCATCTTCGTGACTGGCTACAATATTGAGCATGTAATACATGCCGTAGATCAGGTAAACATAGGCGTAGCCTGCTGGCCCGAACATAGTTTCAGTGCGTTTTGTGCGTCCCTTAGAAGCGTGCGAGGCCAGGTCGTGCGGGCCGACATAAGCTTCCGTTTCGATAATGCGGGCGGCGTAACGCACCGAGTTGATCGTGCGCACCAGCGTACAACCAATGAGTTCGGGCGCTACAACATCGGCCCCTCGCCGAAAAAATGAGCGTCGCAGTTTAGCACTGTTGGAGGTGCTCAATGTCGCCCTCCGCAACGATGCGTCCCCTCAAATGCCCCCGATTTGGACCGGCATATCTGCGGGAGCTGTCCAGGTCGTAGCGGTTCGATTTTTCCCCGCGCGGTAGCCATACAATCCATAAAACGCGATATATACATACGATATCATAGGCACCATAAATGAATACTGTATGCCGATATGGTCCGCCACAAATCCCTGTAACGGCGGCAACAAAGCTCCACCGAGAATCGCCATAACCAAAAGTGAAGAACCCTGACTTTTCAACGATCCTAACCCGTCGATAGCCAGGGAGAATATGTTGGACCACATCACTGAATCAAACAGACCGATGCCTAAAATCGCCCAAATCGCCACAGCACCGCCCGATAGCATGCCGGTGAAAAGCAGGGCGATGATAATGAAACTAAAAAGTGCCAACATCCGCTGAGGACTGGAAGCTCCAAGAAAAAATGCTACCAGCATCAGCAGAAGCACTACGCCGTAATGCAAAGCATTTTCACGGCCAGAGATCTTCCAGATAACGGCAAAGGCCACTACCGGAAGTAATATCACCACGATATTGCGTAATTTCTTCTGGATGTCGCTTAGCGCAAAAGCCCCCATAAACCGACCGATCATCAGGCCGCCCCAGTAAAACGCCAGAAACTTGGACGCTGCATCATGGCTAAGTCCGCCCAGTTTTGGCAAATGCAGGAAGTTAATAATGGAACTGCCTACGCACACCTCGCCGCCGACATACATGAAAATCGCCAACATGCCCAGCACGGTGTGCGGATGCTTCAGGGCCCCAGCCCCGCGCGTGACATGTTCCGTGTTGGTGAAGTTGGGTAACTGGGCGAACATGAAACAAACCGCCAATATCAGAAATACCCCCCCCACGCACAGAAAGGGTATTTTTACGCTATCAACACCGTGGATGACCGGTCCTTTGAATACCGTAAACATCAATTTACCAGCAATAATCGGACCAATCGTTGTGCCAACGGAATTAAAAGCCTGCGACAGATTCAACCGACTCGAGGCCGTGCGTTCCGGCCCCAAAATCGTAATGTACGGATTGGCGGCAATTTGCAGCATGGCAAATCCCAGACCTGCGACAAATAAAGCTGTGAGAAAAAATGGATAGGAAATCATGATGGCCGCCGGATAAAACATGAGATATCCCGCAGCCGCAAGCAGCAGACCGATGATAACGCCGGTTTTGTAACCAATGCGGTTAATCGGATCGCCCCAAAACATAGAGATCAAATAATAGATCAGCGACCCTACGGCGTAAGCGCCAAAAAAGGCTGATTGGACCAACATGGCTTGAAAATAATTCAGTGTAAAGGCGTCTCTGAAGCGCGGAATGAGAATGTCATTCCACACCGTCATGAATCCCCACATGAAAAACAGCACCGTCATGATGGTAAATGGGCCTCGATATGTCCGCTCTGGAGTATCTGAAGAAGCTCGCACTGACGCTCCGGGAATGCCGCCAATTGCCATAGTCTGGTTTCCTCGCATTGCTCGTTTGTTCCGGCGTCCTTGCCGTAACTGCGTACGGCAACTGCGCCTTGTTTAAGAGTCCGCTATGTTCCCTTGATTGGCGAATTTGTCAAGTAAAAAAAGAACTTCAAACAAGCACCAGTGACATTTCTACTGAAACAAGAACGACCGCAGAACTTCCTGCAAAACTTCCTTGACATTGCCCTAAAATCATCATAACCTACAAATTAGATCAGATTAAAGGAGATTATTTATGGGCAGACTTTTTTCCGACATTACCAAAACCATCGGCAATACACCTTTGGTACGCATTAATCGCCTTGTCCCTGCCGGGCAGGGCATTGTTTACGCCAAGTGCGAATTCTTCAATCCTCTTTCCAGCGTTAAAGATCGTATCGGTGCCGCAATGATTGAGGCCGCTGAAAAAGCCGGCAAAATTAATAAAGACACCCATATCTTGGAAGCCACCAGCGGAAATACCGGTATTGCTCTGGCGTTTGTATGCGCTGCCAAGGGTTATAAACTCACGCTTTACATGCCCGAAAGCATGTCCCTGGAACGCCGCAAACTTCTGCGGATCATGGGAGCCAACTTGGTGCTCACCCCGGCCGCTGAAGGAATGCCCGGTGCCATTCGGCGGTGCAATGAGGCCGCTGCGGCGGACAAAAATGCCATTATTGCCCAGCAGTTTGATAACCCCGCCAACGTTGCAATTCACGAAAAAACCACGGCCGAAGAAATCTGGAATGATACCGATGGCAAAGTGGATTGCCTGGTATCCGCTGTGGGTACCGGCGGTACGATCAGCGGCGTGGCAGGTGTGATTAAAAAGCGTAATCCACAATTCAAAGCTATTGCGGTAGAACCTACCGGCTCACCGGTTATCACGCAGTGCAAGGCAGGGCAGCCTTTGAAGCCAGGCCCCCACAAAATTCAGGGTGCTGGCGCCGGCTTTATTCCAAAAAATCTGAATGTTGACTTGGTGGATGAAGTCATTCAAGTTACCAATGAAGATTCCTTTGAATGGGCACGCCGCCTGGCACGGGAAGAAGGCATTTTGGCCGGCATCAGTTCCGGAGCCAATATGTGGGCGGCCGCACAAGTTGCCGCCCGCCCGGATATGAAGGGAAAAATCATTGTCGCCGTCATGTGCTCCACGGGTGAGCGCTATATCAGCACGGCCATGTATGAAGGTCTGGACGTTTGATGACTCTGCCGCTACCAGTTCCATGCGTCCTGGCGGGCGTTCCGGGATTTGCGGCGGCCCTCTTCGGCGGCGTGGTAGTGCATTTGAACTTCCAGTATTTCTGATTCACGATCAAAAAACGCCGCTACCACGCGCGGGCCGAACTGTTTGCCGCGTTCGTTGCGGATGACATTACAGGCATGCTGATGGCTCTCCGCCGCTTTGTAAACCCGCCGCGAGGTAATCGCGTCATACACGTCGGCCAAAGCCATAATGCGCCCGGCCCAGGGAATTTGCTCGCCTGCCAGCCCCCTGGGATAACCGCGACCGTCAAAACGTTCATGATGCGTGGCGGCAATGTCGCGGGCCATTTCCAAGAATTCTGCACCCGGGTAACTCTGTAGCACTTCCTCCAGTGTGTTCGCTCCAATCGCTGAATGGCGTTTCATGATTTCGTATTCAGCGTCTGTTAGTTTGCCCGGTTTGAGCAAAATGGCATCGGGAATGGCGACTTTTCCGATGTCATGCAGGGGGCTGGTGTCATAAAGCAATTGCACAAAATCCGCATGGATTGTCGACGCAAGTTCCGGACGTTGAGAAAGCTGTTGGGCAATGATCTTCACATAATTGCGCGTCCGCTCCAAATGAAGCCCGGTTTCCTGATCACGAGATTCCGCCAGACGGGCCAGGGCAAAAATCGTCACATCGCGTGTTTCCAGTGATAAAGCGCGTTCCCCCGCTTTGATTCGAGCCACAAGTTCCCCTGTATCAAACGGCTTGGCCATAAAATCATCGGCACCGGCGGCGATTCCCTCGGCCGCATCCACCGGATCATCACGCGAACTTAAAATAATGACATAGACATATCTACTAAGTTTACGCTGCCGAATCGCCCGACACAGCGCAATGCCATCCATGGAATCCATCATCCAATCGGTAATGACCATGCGAATCGGGAACTGTGATAACCGCTCCAACGCGGCAGCGCCGCTCGTGGTTGTAATAACCTCGTGGCCGAAGCGATTTAACGCGCTGCGGATCATCTCCAGCGCGATCGGGTCATCATCGACGGCGAGAATTTTCATACCCTTAAGCTCCTTCATCCAACTGAGTTTTACCGGACGCCCTATTCCGCATCGTCACATGTTCTATACATCGGTTCATTTCTATCTGAACTTTGTTCCATGCGGCCTTGGCAAGGTCCTCAGGACCCCCATCCTGGCAGATAACCTCCAGGTCTTTTGCGGCGTGCCGCAGCGCCTCAGCAAAAAGACATGCCGCAGTGCCCTTGATGGCGTGCGCCGCCCGACGGGCAGCGTCCCAGTCCGATACGACCATACAGTCATTGAGTTTTGTAATCTGCTGTCGCCCCTGCCCTATAAATTGCCCCAACAACCGCCCCACCATTGCTTGATCGTTCAAGAAATACTCGTTGAGCCGCTTGAAATCAAAGGGCGCAGGCATGACAACGGATCCTTGCAGAGGCAGAGATGTATCCGATGCTTTCACCGGCGTTGGCGGCAGCCCTCCCACCGGCGAATTGAAACCGGGATTATCAATTAATGAGACCACGGTCCGCACCAATTCAGTGCGGTTCAGCGGCTTGGTCAAGAAGGCATCCATGCCAGCCTCCAGAGAATTTCGGCGATCCAGACCCGTGGCATTCGCGGTCAGTGCGATAATCGGAATTCTTGCTTTTTCGAAAATGCTGAACACCGCACCGGCGGCTTCAAGTTTGCGTATCTGTCTTGCGGATTCAAAACCGTCCATTACCGGCATGAGACAATCCATGAATACCAGTGCGTAGCGTTGTCTCTGCAGGGCATCCACGCATTGCTGACCCGTGCCCACGACATCGCATGGCACCATTAAACCCGAAAGTACTTCCCGAATGACAAATTGGTTAATTTCGTTATCTTCCGCCACGAGCACCTTAAGGCCCTCATAGCCCGGCGGCAATTGGAGTTTTTCCTGTACCTCAAGTCGCGACGGGCTGACCTTCGTGGTATTCGCGTGGACCAGCCGCATGAGAAGATCAAATAATTGCGATTGCCTTACCGGTTTGCCTAAAACACCGCTAAGCCCGAATTCCAACTGTATTTCCGCACTGATGTGGGTATCGGGCCTGGCCAATGCGATAATATCCGGTGCTCGCATATCGGCCTGCGCGTGGATTAATTTGGCAATTTCCAGCGCGTTGAGTTCCGGCGGCTGATGCTCTACAAACAGCACATCAAACGGGCGAGCGGCATTGGCCCGTAGCAGTTGGTTGCAGGCCTTCACCGAGTCTGCGGTCTCTACCTCTATTTTCCAGTATTGCAACTGATGCTGAAGTTTGTCGCGGCGCACCGGGCTGGCCATTAAAAGCAATATCCGCTGCCGGTGCAGCGCTTCCGGAATCGCTTCCGCATCCAGCCAGACCGATTTCCGACGCTCCAGTGGAACAGAGAACCAGAATGTACTGCCTTGGCTTATCTGGCTTTCGGCACCGATTTTCCCGCCCATTAACTCAACAAGTTGTCGGCTTATCGCCAGCCCCAGGCCAGTGCCAGCATATACTTTGTCGCCCGTGTGATGCACCTGTGCAAAAGCCGTAAATAGTTTCTTTGCATTCTCCGGTGCAATGCCCACGCCCGTGTCATGAACTTCAAACTTCGCTAAAACTTTACCCTCCGCGATATCCACGGTGGAAAGTTTCAGCCAGACATCACCCTTATCCGTAAACTTAATCGCATTGCCCAGCAGGTTTATCAGCACCTGCCGTAGCCGCACAGGATCACCATGCACCAATGACGGAAGATCCGGCGCAATGTCATAGCCGAGTTCAAGCTTTTTTCTCATAGCGGTAGAGAGCATTAGGTATACCGTATCTTCCGTGCAGGCGCGCAGATCAAAATCTACCGGCTCAAGTTCCATCCGCCCGGCTTCGATTTTGGAGAAATCCAGAATATCCGTTATCACCGCCAGCAGTGCATCGGCACTGGTTTTTGCTACCTGCGTATACCCGCGCTGCTGACCATCCAGAGATGTTTCCGCAAGCAATTCCATCATGGAAATCACGCCGTGCAGAGGGGTGCGTATTTCATGGCTCATATTTGCCAGGAACTGGGATTTAACCGATGCCGATTCCTCGGCTGCCGATTTTGCGATTTCAAGTTCGGATTTAGCCTGTTCCAGCCGCAACATGGTTTGCTGTCGCTGGGTATAAAGCCGATCCATCATCATGGCCGCAGCCCAAACGAAAGCGCCAAATACAATAATTTGCAGCACCACCGCCGAAGCTGCTGAGGCCGGCATTCCGGAAACATGAAGCCGATACTCGCAAAAAATTCTCAGCCAGCCCAGGAATATCGGAAAAACAATCAGCGGTGGCAGCAGCCGCCGCATGATCATCCCGCCCGGACTATTTCTAAGAAGTTGCCGAACAATCGGTATAAGCTCGTCGAGTGCTGAAATTCCCGTCAGCAAGAGCAGCATCGCCGCCGCCGTGTGCATGGCGGTGGGTATATATGCGCCTCGCAAACTGTGTCCATAAACGGTAAACAAATAATTGGCAACGCCGTACAGTCCCGTCAATAACAGGCCAACCAAAGCCACGCCCGTAACATGCCGTGTGAAAGTTTTTCGCCACACCACACTCATTACGCCCAAGCCGCCAAATAACAATCCCGCAGCGGTGTTGGGTGCCATACGGTTGGGTGCGAAGGGCACTTTGGTGAGTTCTTGGGCAAATAAGAGCGAATCAACGTGCAGATTTTCCGCGCCCAAGTACGCCGCCAGCCGCAGCGCAGCGACCAACGCCACAATGCCGCCGACTGCGGTAATTTCCCAATTTTGCGCCGATGTGGTTTCCGGGTGGCAGGCCAGAAAGCCAATAGGGACCGCCAGCAGGAAAAAACAGATTGCCACTGCCGGATTCATCGGTATCATACCGGGCAGTAAACTTGTTAGTGTTAATTCGCCGGAACACCAGCCAGCCAATACCAGCAGGCTTACCGCGCAGATTAACGCGCTAGACCACACGCTGATCCAGTACAGGCGTGTACGGGGCTTGTCAGGCAATTCCATCTTCCAACGTCCTCATGAGCATAGCCCGCAGTCTGAGGAAATTGCCCGACTTCTATTCACCGCAAACTGATGGCGCAAGTCGCGTCCGCGCTGGATCTTTCAAGGTGGGTTGCAGCGTTTTGAGAAAGACCCTTGCGACCCGAATCGCTCGTTACGTCCACATTATACGCATAAAGAAATAAAATTTGCCAGGGAAATATCACATTTCGGAAATAAGTGAGTTTCACCAGGTAACGCCGCCGCACTCGACGAGAGCGCGGCGTTGACGTGGGCAAAAGAACCTTGATTTACTGAAATGCACACGTAACAAAGACAATTCACATGAATTACGTCACCATTTGAACCTCACGGTATTCACCACGGATCACGACAAAAGCCTCGCTGTGTTTGGGCATAGTTCGCCTTATCACTGTTGGATGTAGCCGAGAGATGTTAGGCGAACCGTTAATGCCTGCTGACTGACCTCATACTTATTTGCTAACCGCTCAATTTTTTCTTCAGTCGTTAGCGTTAAGCGAGCAAATTTTGCAAGATCTGTATTCAGAAATGATATTGGCATCAATAGTTCAGCAGCAAAAAGGTTTGCTTCCACTTCATCAACGTTGGTTCCCGCACTTGACTGTTCGCTCCGCAGCTTAACCTGATATCCCGTCCACTGTCGGTCAATATGCAGCCGTTCGCCCTCATGCAGCAGGAAATGTCCTAACTCGTGCCCGACGGTAAAACGCCGCCGGTTCGGGTGATGTCTGGCGTTCACACCAATAATCGCCACCCCTTTGGTTGGTTCACGAAGCACGAAACCAGACAATTCATCTGGCGCATCTTGTTTGACGACTTTCGCGCCCAAACGCCGTGCCAAGTCATCGACTGGCACCGGGGCCTGCTCGACACCGAATCGCTCAAGCAATTCGAGCGCCCGTTCCCTAATCATTTTTCGTCGTACTAGCATGGTTCAACCCTTACTTTTAACGGGGCCTACAGCCGACCGCACAAACTCTTTCGTGGATTCCGGCAGATGCTGTAACAATTCTTCTATTTTTAAATCCTCCGTTGATTCCCGAGCCAAATCCGAAAGCTCCATGTGTAATGCGTGGGCGAGCCTTACGAGAGTATGAGCCAGTATCTTTTGTCGCCCTCGCTCAATATTCACTATTGAGGTACGACTCAGGCCGATTAACGTTCCAAGATTTTCCTGCGTCAGCTTCTGGTGCAACCGCGCCCGTTGGATTCGCTGGCCGAGCTCACGATAATACAGATCCTTGTTCGTCATATTCTTATTATATCCCACGGCGCGCCGGATGCAAACAGTTTGTAATTCGCACATCATTTTATGATTACATAAATTATTTGACTTTGTTCGCAGCAGTGGGTAAACTATAGGTAATGTTTATCAATCTTGGTCTTGTTGACTGGCGAGGATAAGCAGATTTTTACCAGCATTAGGAGAAATCACTATGGTTAATGAATCAATCAATGAGTCTGACGAACGTCGGCATGAACACGGCGGCGGCCACAATCATCCGATTGTTTACATTTACATTGACACTCACAAGTACCAAGCACCTAAGCCTGACATGACTGGCGAGGAATTGCGCAATCTCGCTAAGCCCTCTATCGGGAATCAATACAACCTTTGGCTTGAGATACCCGGTCTAGGCGATGATAAGCTTGTCGGGGATGCCGAAATTATCCATCTCCATGACGGCATGTGCTTCTATAGCGCACTCAAAGAAATTAATCCAGGAGCAACCGATGCAATTGCTTGAGGAAGATGAGCGTTATCTCACTGAGCGATGCTACCAATTCGACCTCATTGCGGAAGGAGAGGTCGGGTGTTTGATCATCAAAGATTTTCCGCTCGCTTCTGGCAAATATGACCGGGATATCGTTGATCTCCTCATATGCATTCCCAAAGGTTACAACACCGCCAAACTTGATAACTTCTATATTGATCCCCCTATTCGCCTCAAAGTTGGCGGAGCTTATCCACACAGGGGTGATTATTTCGAGAGCCACATCCAAAGGAAATGGCAACGTTTGTCTCGACACATGTCAGTATGGCGGCCAGGAATCGATGGCCTTCGGACGTTTATGCCCTTTATCTACCACGAACTTCAAAACAAGGATTAAAGATGCGATACACACTCAGCATTACCGAAGATTTAAACGACCGGCTTAAAAACGCGGTTTTTGGTATGGTCGGCTGCGAAGGAGCAGCATATGTTGTTTGTGGGGTGGCAACCTTAACTGACGAGATTCGCCTTTTGGCAAGAGATATCATTCCCGTCTGTGACGAGCATTACCTTCTCCGGCAATCAAGACGCTTGTCAATCGACGGCCGCTCTTTTGTTCCCGTTGCAAAGCGGGCCAAGTTTGAAAAGGAAGCGATTCTCTTTGTTCACTCACACCCGGAGGATTCTCCACATTTTTCCAACTATGATGATGAAGAAGATCCAAAATTGATGGCGTTCTTTAATGCTCGGACCGGACAGACACCGCATGGATCGCTCCTGTGTTTGCCGCCGGATCGATTAAAGGGCAGAATATGGACGACAACCGGCTGGCAACTCATAGAAAGAATCCGAGTTATCGGGAATCGGTTCCGTTTCTTTGATTTCGATACAAGCAAACCGCCGCTTCCGGAGTTCTATGACCGACAGGTACGTGCGTTTGGCCCAGAAATCCAATATCTTCTCCGCAGGCTACACGTTGGGGTGGTTGGTGCCGGGGGCACCGGCTCAGCGACGGTTGAACAACTTGCACGACTTGGCGTCCGAGTAATTTCAATCTTTGACGGAAAATCCCTCGCGACTAGTAACGTCACTCGAGTTCATGGAGCGACCTTGGCAGACGCTGGAACGCCCAAAGCCGTGGTTCAAGAGACACATATCAAGAATCTGGGCTTGGGCACAGAACCGTATGTCCACTCACGTCCAATTACCGACGAGGATATTGCCAAGCATCTTCGTGGTTGTGATGTGGTTTTTGGATGTACTGATAACCACCTATCACGATCCATTCTTACCAGACTGGCACTATTTTACCTGATTCCCGTAATTGATATGGCGGTGAAGGTACATTCGGAACAGCAAGTCATTCGGGGCGTCTGGGGGCGTGTGACGACGTTGCTACCCGGAGAGGCCTGCTTGTTCTGCCACGAAACCATTAACCCTGACATAATACGAGCTGAGACTTTGTCGGTCACTCAACGCGAGCACGAACTCGCTGAAGAATACATAACAGAACTTGCCACAGATGAGCCGGCAGTCATTACGTTTACGACCGCTGTTGCGGCACAAGCAGTTAATGAATTATTGCATCGGCTGACTGGTTTTATGGGCGCAGAACGGACATCATCCGAGGTCCTTCTGCAGTTTCATAATAGCCGGATACGTACCAACCGGATGACTCCCAAGCCCGATTGTTACTGCCAGCAGATACAACATTGGGGACGCGGAGATAGTCGAAATTTTCTCGGGCTCACCTGGTAATCGATTATGACTATGCGACTTATTGATATCATATCTTCAACTCGGACCAAATTGCGATCATTTTGGCTACGACTGCGTACCCCGAAGCAACGAAAGACGTTTAGCGGTTTGATTCGCTACAGTTCGTTTGCAGTTCCTGCACCGGAACTTCTGGCAGGTATGCTCATCTTGAACGGACCAGATGAAAATCCTAAATGGCTCCGGTTTAGTTGTCCGTGTGGCTGCAAAACTGTCATAGCATTAAATCTTATGAAGAGTCATACTCCACGTTGGACAATAACAATCCACCAAGATGGTACGCTCTCAGCAGCCCCGTCAGTAGATGTCACCAAATGTGGTAGCCATTTTTGGATTTACCACAACAGAATCCAATGGGTATGAGAAGACTTCGATAGGAAGTCCATATGACGACTTCATCGGTAATTGCGCGTTGGGGAGAGGCTTATCGCAACACGTTGCTTAATTCCTTGTTCCTTCGCGCCGACACCGTTTCGCGCTAGAGTGAGAATATGCAGAATGATCACAAGTATTTTATCTACGTTCGCAAATCGACCGGCACCGAGGAGCGGCAAATCCGTTCCATCGGCGATCAACTGGCCGAAATCCGCGAGCTCGTTCGTCGAGAACATCTTGAAGTTGTCGGAAGCTTTGAAGAAAGCCAGAGTGCCATGACCAAAGGTCGCCCCCTATTCAGTGAGATGCTTGAACGGATCGAAGCGGGCGACGCTGACGGCATCATCGCCTGGCACCCTGACCGATTGGCACGGAATGCCTTTGATGGCGGGCGAGTCATCGACCTCATCGACGAACGGAAAATCCACGATCTTAAATTCTGTTCGTTCTGGGTTGAGCCGACCGCCCAAGGCAAGTTGATGCTCAATCTTGCGTTCGGCCAATCCAAATACTATTCCGACAGCTTGTCCGTCAACATCCGTCGAGGGCAACGGCAAAAAGTGGCCAACGGCATCTACGCCCGGAAGGCACCGATCGGCTATCTCAATGAGCCGAAGCTGCGAACCATTGTTCCTGATCCGGAACGGGCACCGCTTGTCAAAATGGCATTTGAAACATATGCCACTGGCAAAATCTCTCTTGTTCAGCTTTGCGATATTCTGAACCAGAAGGGACTCCGGAGCAGTAACGACCGACCAATGCAGTCTTCCCGTTGCCAAGATTTTCTTCGCAACCGTTTCTACTACGGCATGTTCATTCACAAGGGAGAAATGCATGAAGGCACACACGAACCCCTGATCACCAAAGCACTCTTTGACCGTGCCCAAGAATCCATGCAGCGACGCAGCAAGCCTGAGTCCGTGCGTCTCAAGTCATAGGTCTATCGCGGCCTTCTACGTTGTGGCGAATGCGGCTGTGGTATCACCATGGAAACCCAGAAGGGTCATAATTATCTGCGATGCACCAAACGGGTGGAGCGCGACTGTTCCCAACCTTACATTCGAGAAGAGTGTACGACTGGACAAATTGCCGCTGCCGTCACTACGGCATCACTGCCGGACGAGGTCGCCGAATGGCTCATTGAACAGGTCAAAACTGAACGAACCTCTAACGTCGCAATGATCAACGATGCGAAGCAGAACGTCCAAAAGGCTATCGCCAAGATTGAAACTACTCTTGACCGTCTCACAACGGCCTATCTTGATGCCGGAGCGTTCACCGCTGCTGATTTCCGTATCCGTAAGGCTGAAGCCCTGGGAAAGAAGCGAAAATTGGAAGACGAACTCTTCGCCCTTGACAGAGGGGAAACCGTACGGTTCGAACCGCTCATACGGTTCGTAAATGGCTCAAAACAAATGAAATACGTCGCTCAAGCGGGAAATCCGAAAGAATTACGAACACAACTGGAACACATCGGTTCGAACCTCACGTTAACGAACCGGACACTCAATTGGGAACCACGGGGAGCGTGGAAACTCGTTGTAAATCACGGTTCTTTTGCCCACGTCAACGCTGCGCTCTCGTCGAGCGCGGCGGCGTTACCTGGTGAAACTCACTTATTTCCGACGAAGTGGAGACGACCGGGATCGAACCGGCAACCCCTGCCTTGCAAAGGCAGTGCTCTCCCAATTGAGCTACGTCCCCAGGAGTGTCCATCCTACCAAACGTAAGGGCTAAGGCAAGAGGCCTCCTTAATATTCTTGGCAAAAATCGGCCGCCATTGACGTAAATAGCCTGCCATCAAAGAAATAAATCGCCGAATTTCGCGCATAACTTCCACCTGCCTATTATACAGGCAGCAAAAAACCAAAACTTGGCATCTACTGGCGAACCCGTCTATTTATCAGGCAGCAGGCCATCTTTAACGTTCAGGTCTGGCCAAGAATTCTGGCAGCAATAAGGGGTGAAATCATCGCGCATTTCCGGACCTAATATGTTGCATAAACCATTATAATTAAAACACTTATATATTTCTTAACGCCCAGATTTAGTCCGCGTATTCCTCCGGCCCCTAATTATTTCAACGCCGTAGATCACTTGCGCACGGCGTTTGCATAGTACAATAGCACCCGGAGCACGTGCGAATATTCGGACAGGCTCCTGGTGGTTCACGGCGGCAGGCCCGGGCTTGATGTGTTGGAAGCTCGATGGTGCGGAAGGAATTTGCCGTTGGCGATAGCGGAGGTTGGTTTTGATGGATCGCGCCGAACTGGAACTTACAATTCTTACCGAAATTGGCCGTGCCCTCTCATCAGGCTTGGATTTGCACGCCGTTTTTGATCAGACCATGCGCGTGCTCGCGGATCGACTGGGCATGGAACGCGGCTCCATGGTGCTGCTGGATTCGGCCACGGGAAAATTGCAGATAGAAGCGGCGCTGGGACTGACCGCCAACGAAATTCAACGGGGGCGATATGATGTCGGCGAAGGGATCACCGGGCAGGTAGTGGCCACCGGTAAGGCCCGCGTGGTTGCCGACATCAGTAAGGAAATTCAATTCCTCAACCGCACCGGTGCCCGCGTACCGGTGCCCGGCCGCGTGACCAGCTTTATATGCGTGCCGATACTTATTGAATCCAAGGCTTGCGGGGCATTGTCCGTTGATAAACAATTTGTCGATGAGGAAACGCTGAATAATGATCAGCGATTAATGGAAATCATTGCCGCATTTATTTCTCAGGCCATCAAAATAAATTCTATCGTCGCAACCGAACGAGAAGAATGGCTGGAAGAACGCCGGCAACTTCGCAGCACCCTGCAAAGCAAATACAAATTTGACAATATCATCGGCAGTTCACCCACCATGCTGGAAGTTTTTGACACCATTGCGCAGGTGGCGACAAGTCGGGCCACGGTATTGCTGTTGGGTGAAACCGGAACCGGTAAGGAATTAATTGCCAAGGCCATTCATTTCAATTCCAACCGCGTCGACAAGCCCTTTATCCGCATGAACTGCGGAGCTTTGACCGGCACGCTGCTGGAATCCGAACTTTTCGGCCATATCAAAGGAAGCTTCACCGGTGCCATCCGCGATAAAATCGGCCGCTTTGAAGCCGCCCATACCGGCACGCTGTTCCTGGATGAAATCGGCACGCTGGACACCAGCCTGCAAGTGAAACTTTTGCGCGTGTTGCAGGAACGGGAATTTGAACGCGTTGGTGATACCCGAACCATTCGCGTGGATGTACGAATCATCGCGGCCACCAATTTAAGCCTGCAGGATGAAGTTGCCAAAGGAAAATTCCGGGAAGATCTGTTTTACCGCCTCAATGTTGTCACCATTAATTTGCCGGCCCTGCGTAGTCGCCGCGAGGATATTCCCAAGCTCATCGACTTTTTCTTTGATAAGTTCAATGCAGAAAATGGAAAAAATCTTAATAAAATCAGCCGTGAACTTGTCAATATTTTTGTCCGCTACCCCTGGCCAGGCAATGTGCGGGAATTAGAAAATGCCATGGAACGCGCGGTAGTTTTAAGTCGTGGGGACACGCTCACGGAAGACCTCCTGCCCACCGCCATTCGCGCCTTTGCCCAGCAGGGCCGAGCCAGTATCGCCAGCGAAGATCTCGACGGTATTGTGCATCGCCTGGCTGATCAAGCCATCAGCGAATACGCCCTCCGTGAGGGGCAAATTTATGATCTGGTCATTAACCAGGTGGAAAAGGCGCTGCTTGAAAAAGCCTTGCAGCGTTGTGGCGATGTGAAAATAAAAGCCGCAGACTTTTTAGGCATCAACCGCAACACCCTGAACAAAAAAGTCAAAGAAATGGGCATCGAATCCAGTGAGCTGCCCGAAGCCGGCCATTCCACATGAAAGCAGTAACCGCAGAAACTTTCGCCAATCTGTCCTGCGACCCGTGATCGTGCAACGTTGACCCATCGCCCGAACCCGCGGCCACGCCGCGTGGCCCGCTAAACATGGGACGGGATTATGCCACGCCGGGCCGCAGGCCGCCGCCAGCCCCCTCCCATCCCCCCCGTTTAGCGTGCCCGCCGGGCGGGCATCGCCGGCGGCGACATGCCACGAGTTTACGCGGCGGCGAATGGAACCCGCATTCCCCGCAATTTATTCGCAGGTCGCCCCGCAGCACGAAATCCGCCAGATAATTCGGCCAGTGATTAAATCCGCTCCGCGGCTTGGGGCCTTCCCGGCGGGCATGGAAATCAGAGGTGTCGATCCAATCGGCGTCCACCAGGCAACTAAACAGCAGCCGAGTTCGAATATCGAAATCAACCCCACGCAGGGCCACCGCCTGGCCGGAGGCTGCGGTTTCCAGCTCGGGAAAATCCAACAGGGCTGAGGGCAAAATGGCCTTTGCTATACTGCCGCCAGTCTTGACCCCTTCAGACATCTCATCCCGATCTGGCATTCCGCCGTGGTGGCCCAATATGGCGAAGCACACGTCAAAATGCTTTTGCAATGTTTGTACCGCCTCTGCGGCCCCTGCCTGCTTGTGCCGCGTGGATTCTCCTTTCGGCTGAAGCCCGCGGATCATCCGCTGAAATTCCGGGCGATACTTCCCCAGATCATGCAGCAGCCCCGCGGCGTGAGCCGCTCGGGCGAATTCCTTATCACCCGGCCGGGCTTCGCAGGCAAACTTTGCGGCTAGTTTGGCGACGTTTTCCAGATGCTCGCGCAAGGGTTGCCATTGTGATTGATCTTCCCCGTAGGTATGCGCGAAATAATCCATGGCCGCTTCCCCTTGGATCGCACTGAACTTGCACGTGAATCTCTGACACACGCGATACGTGAACTTAACAAAAACCTACGCTACCTTGCCGTGGCGGTTTTGGCAATTCGAGACCAGAAAGAAGGCGGGGGTGCCAGCATCGGGTATTTAGCCTCGTGCATTTAGCAACTGGCTTGCTTCGTGTACAATTTGCCCTCAAAGGCTGACGTGTTTCAGAGCGGCGGTGCGGGCCGCCGGCAACAATCAGCCATCTGGCGCGTTGGGCTTTTGACGCACGTGCCGGCCGCTAGCGCTTGGATTTTCCGGCCGGCAGTGCTTGGCAAACAATGTTTTTGGGAGTACATGGATGACAACAGTTCCCACCCCCGACCCCCGGCCGCGGTCCACAGTTGCCGCCTCGCCGGGCGCAGAAATGGCCGCCATTGAACGCCTCAAGCTTGTGCGCGAAGCCATGCTGGCGGAAATCCATAAAGTCATCGTGGGTCAATCCGACGTGATGGAATCCCTTTTACTGGCCTTATTTTCGCGCGGGCACTGCCTGCTGGTAGGTGTCCCGGGCCTCGCAAAAACCCTGATGATCAGCACCTTGGCCAAGGTTTTAAGCCTGAACTTTAACCGCATTCAGTTCACACCGGATTTAATGCCCTCGGATATCACCGGCACCGATATCATTCAGGAGGATCCGCAAACCGGCAAACGCGTATTTAATTTCATCAAAGGACCCGTGTTTACCAACATGCTTCTGGCGGACGAAATCAACCGCACCCCCCCTAAAACACAAGCGGCACTCTTACAGGCAATGCAGGAGTATCAGGTAACCGCAGGCGGCCAAACCTATCCCCTGCAGCAGCCCTTTTTTGTCCTGGCCACACAGAATCCAGTGGAGCAGGAGGGCACCTACCCGCTGCCGGAAGCACAGTTAGACCGCTTCATGTTCATGGTCAAGGTGGGCTACCCGCAGCGCGACGAGGAACGGATGATCGTCAAACAAACCACCATGGATATTCGCAACGAACCCCATGCGGTACTTTCCGCTGAGGATATTCTGGCGATCCAAAAACTTGTACGCCGCGTGCCGGTAAGCGATCATGTGGTGGATTATGCGGTCAATCTGGTGCGGGCCACGCGTCCGCATGAAAAAGATGCTCCGGACTTTATTAATAACTATCTCACCTGGGGTGCCGGCCCGCGCGCGGCGCAGAATCTGGTCCTGGGAGCAAAAGCGCGAGCACTTTTGCGGGGCCGGCTTAATGTCAGCACGGATGACATTCGCCACGTTGCCAAACCCGTCCTGCGCCATCGAATCATTACCAATTTTAACGCCGATGCTGAAGGAATTGACACCGATGCCGTGGTCGACAAGCTCATTGCCACGATTAAAGAACCCTCGGCCGACGCTTACAAAGCGGCAGAGGCCGCAGCAACGGCATAAGCGCGGCCTGCTGCAGTAAAAATGGCAGGTTTTATACCCGCAAACGCGGAAAATCCCGCGCGGGCACCTGCACGCCTGCAAATGAGGAGAGAGGGCACTTAAAAATTTATTATCAGCATTCCTTGAAGTTCCGGGAATGAAAGTGCCGATTTGTGATTCTGGCAGGCTATTATAGGTATAGGCGTTTAATGATAAGCGCTTGTAAGGTAGTTTTAAGCCAGAAAGGCAGTTACAAACATGACCCGCGCAAGTTCCCACAATGACAAACAGTCCTTGGAGCCGACTCCCAAGCGGTATTTTACTCTGGCGGAAGCACGCCGATCCTTGGTATTGGTCAATCGCATCGCCACCGACATTCAAGGCATTGAGTTGCAACGCCGCAAACTGGTGCATCAGACGGCTTCGAGCCACGAACAGCCATCCGCCCAGGAGGCCAATGCCATTGAATCGCAATTTGACAAGATGACTGAACAGCTTAGCGGCCTGCTGGAGGAATTAGCGGCCGTCGGCGTTGAACTCAAAGACCCCACCCGTGGATTGCTGGATTTCCCATCCCGGTTTAATGGCCGGGACATACTTTTATGCTGGCAGATCGGCGAGCCAACCATTAACTTCTGGCATGACATCAGTGCCGGATTTGCCGGACGTCGCAGCGTAGGTGAATTGGAACTCCAACCCCAGGCAGTAGGATAAACGTCGAAATTATCGAAGAAACCACTGCGTAAGAATTCGCCTGTAAGCCGCGGTCGCATAGCATGTGACCGCGGCTTTTTTTTCCCATTGCATAAAACAATGGCCCTTAAAAAGTGCATGGCCGGTGAGGGAAGCTGCCACCCTCTACCGGCCATGCCAGGGCAAGATGGATTATTTGAATCACCCGCCGGCCCAATCGGCTTTCATTGGGTGATCCATAAGTATCACGTAAACCATCATCGCCGCTTGCAAGGCCCCTGCCTATCAGGAACTTCCTGATTTTGGCGTAGGGAAAACTCCGGTGTGGGGTCTAGGAATCTATCCGAGAAATGGACGCGTCGCGTCATGGAGCACCGTGGTGATAACCCGGTGGTTGGCAGCATAAACGCCGCCTGGCTTATAGCCTGTAAATACACGCCCAGTAAACGGCCGGAACGCGGCACGAGTTCAAAACTTTCCACACTCGGAGATGTATCAGAACTGATTGAGGAATCGTACGTCGTTTTCAAACAGCAGGCGTATATCTTCGATGCCGTGCTTTCGCATGGCGATACGTTCTACCCCCAGGCCAAACGCAAAGCCGGTATATTCTTCGGGATCAATATGTACGGTTTGCAGCACATTGGGATCTACCATTCCGCAACCGCCCAATTCCACCCATTTGGAAGTTCCGTCCGCATAGTGAAAACGCACGTCAAATTCCGCACTGGGTTCGGTAAATGGAAAGAAACTCGGACGAAAACGAGTTTCCACTTCCGCTCCGAAGAAGGCTTTGGCAAATTGGTCGATACAGGTTTTCAGATCCACCATGGTAATGTTCTGATCCACTACCAGACCCTCAATTTGATGGAACATGAAACTGTGCGTGGCATCCACGGTATCCGGGCGGTAAACCCGGCCAGGCGCGATAATGCGTACCGGCGGCTTGTGGGATTCCAGCACGCGAATTTGAACGGAGCTGGTTTGCGAACGGAGCATAAACGGAGCCGCCCCGGCGGGTCGCTGCAGATAGAAATTATCCAGCGGGTCGCGTGCCGGGTGTTGTCGGGGAACGTTCAGGGCTTCAAAATTATGGAACTCGTCTTCCAGTTCCGGCCCTTGTGCAATAGAAAATCCCATGCGCCCAAATAGTTCAGTCAGGGCGTCAATGGTTTGGTGAATAATATGCAGGGAACCGGGATGGTAATCATCACAGGAAATTTTACCCGGTTCAGTTATGTCAATAAGTACATCGCTGGATCCAGCACCTTGCCCAACGCTGGCTTTGGCTTGATCATAGCCGGCCTGTACCGCCGTTTTCATGGCATTAAGCTTGGAACCGTATTGGCGTTTCTGATCATTGGGAAGCGTTTTAAGGTGATCGCCCGCCGCTTTCAGAAGACCTTTTGTACCCAGATATTTGATGCGGAAGGCCTCCACCTGCTCGGCAGAGGTTAAAGTGGAAAGCTCCTTCAGGGCGTGCTCCAGTAATTCATCAAGATTCACGTTGAATTACTCCTGGATGTCTGTCCCAGCAATCGCCTCTTTACGATGGCGCATTTTGTTTTAGCCTCTTGGGAAACATCGCGTCATTGAGCACCGTGGTGATAACCCGGTGGTCGGTTCGCGGCACTGGATCAACCACCGGATTCATCATCCGGCGCTCTAAAAACAGCGGCGATGATGGCATACCTGACACAGATGGTACCCCAACGGGCCGGAACCTGGGACTTAGAACCTGGAACCTGGAACCTGGAACCTGGAACCTGGAACCTGGAACCTGGAACCTGGAACCTGGAACCTGGAACCTGGAATTTGGCAATCAGAAGCGCATTCGCTTCCAACGCATTCTAACTCCTAGCTCCTAACTCCTAACTCCTTGGTAGCTCGTTCAGGCCGCTTTGAGTCCCAATGCATCCCGCGCTTTGCCGACAATGGTGTCAAATGCTGCGGGATCGGCGATGGCAATTTCGCTTAGGCTCTTGCGGTTCAGCTCAATTTTGGCTTTGGAAAGTCCGGAAATTAGCTGGCTGTACCGCAAGCCGCGGCTGCGTGCGGCCGCCGTCAGGCGGGTGATCCAAAGTGCACGATAATCGCGCTTCTTTTCCTTGCGGCCGCTGAACCGGTTGGCACCAGCTCGCAGCAGTGTTTCGTGGGCTGTTTTATAGAGCTTGCTGCGTCCGCCGACAAAGCCTTTAGCGCGCTTCAGTAAACGTTTATGCCGCTTTTTCCGGGCGGAGCCGACTCTTACTCGTGGCATGGTAAATTCCTCAACAAATGATTCTGGTATTCGATACTTAGATCACGTTATTCAATAGTTCCGGTGCATAGCGCCCCGGTAAGGCAGCACAACCTTATCGGCCGGCCGGCCCAAGCAAAGTAATCATCTTATCCGCAAACGGCCCGGTAAGACTCGTGGTGCCGCGCAAACGCCGCCGCCGGTTACCGGACTTGGCACTTTGCAAATGCCCCTTGTTGTGTTTGTGGAACTTGACTTTTCCCGTGGCGGTTATTTTGACCCGCTTCTTAATTCCTTTGTGTGTCTTATGCTTGGCCACGCCAACACTCCTAACTTAATTTACGCTCAACGCTCGAATTATCGCCCGGCCTGGTAACTACCAACGCCCATAAGCCAAGCAATTCGAGCCACGTAGTATATTCGCAGCACCGCTCGGCGTCCACTGGTCAATTTTCAAATTGCGATCCGCGGCGCATTTACCGTTCCCCCAAGGCCCACGTTGCGCTATGACCCCATGCAATCTGCCGAGCACCGGATGCTAAGGCGGGGGTTGATCCTTGCCGCCCACCAGCCCCCAAAAGACGACCAGGCACTACGGCATTATGGCCTGCGGGGCCACAGGGAAGTTCCTAAGCCGATTCCGCCGGCAAAGTCAGGTCCAGGCGGCGGAGAACTGCCAGAAAATCAGGCGGAGGAACCTGGATAAACTCTCGCCAGTTGTGCGCTACCGGATGCTTAAAGCCCAGTTTCCAGGCGTGCAGGCACAAACGCGGCACTTTGGGCATTTTGCCCTGCGACATGCCATCAGGCACGTACAAATCATCCCCCAACACCGGTGTGCCCAGAAACATCATGTGGGCGCGAATCTGATGCAGCCGGCCGGTTTTAATTCGCACCTCCACCAGAGCGGCCGAGGCACTGACACTCAGCACTTGATAAGCGGAAATAGCTTCCTCACCGCTACGGGAAATGATGACCTTTTTTTTATCGGCCTGAATTTCTTTCAGCCGCGCCTGCACCACGCCCTGTGCGGGATCAGGTCGCCCCGCGACAATGGCAAGATATTGCTTGTCCAGGCGGCGATGTTCAAAATCCTCCCGCAGCGCGTCATAGGCCCGCGGTCGCAAAGCCATGACCAGCAATCCACTGGTCTGACGATCCAGGCGATGCAACAGGCCCCAATCCCGGCGCGCCCCCAACTGGCGCAATGGATGCCCATACCTGGCAAACACGCCGTTGAGCAGCGTGTCTTTCACGTGCCCCAAGCCCGGCTGCGTTACCAGTCCGGCCGGTTTTCCAACTACCAGCAGATCATCATCGGCATAGATGCTGTCAAACTGCACCTGGGCATTGGCGACGGGCGGGCGGTTGTCTTCGGGAGGTTGTTTGGGCTTATATTTCAATGAATTCCCTGTTCCGCCAGCCAGCGCTCGGCATCAATGGCCGCCTTGCAACCCATGCCCGCTGCGGTAATAGCCTGACGGTAAATTGGATCGGCACAGTCCCCCGCGGCAAAAACACCTTCCACGCTGGTGGTGGACCGGAAAGGCTCTTTTAGCGCAATATATCCTTTGGCGTCGAGATCAATATGGCCTTTTAAAAATGCAGTATTAGGCGTGTGGCCGATCGCCGCGAACATACCGCGGCACTCCAGCACGGATGTAGTATTGGTTTGAAGATTTTTTATCCGCACCGCGGTAACGCCATCAGCTTCATTGCCCAGCACTTCTTCCACCGCGGAATTCCACACCGGCTTTATTTTTTTATTAGATAAAGCCCGGTCAGCCATGATCTTGCTGGCCCGCAACGTATCGCGGCGATGGACTAGATAAACCATGCTCGCAAATTTCGTCAGATACGTTCCCTCTTCTACGGCCGAGTCGCCCCCGCCCACAACCACCAGCGGATTATCACGAAATCGCGGCAACGCGCCATCGCACACCGCACAGGCTGACACACCATTATTTTCAAATTTCTTTTCGCTTTCCAAGCCCAGGTAATTGGCGCTTGCCCCGGTGGAGATAATCACAGCGTGCGCCTGCACTTGGGTTTCAGCCTCGCCGGAAAGGTCGTTAATATGCCACACCTTGAACGGCCGGGATGTGAAATCCACACGGGTCACAAAATTCTGCAAGACCCGTGTGCCGAATCGCTCGGCCTGTTGTTGCAGCACACCCATCATTTTCTGGCCGTCAATACCATGGACAAAGCCGGGAAAATTCTCCACTTCCGTCGTGAACATCAACTGCCCACCGGGCATTCGTTCCCGATTAGCACCGTCACCGGCAAGGACCAGGGGCTTGAGATTAGCACGGGCGGCATAAATAGCCGCAGTCCAGCCTGCCGGACCGGATCCGATGATGACAACCTGCTCAATATTCGCCATATTTTCAAAATCCTTTATTTCATTTCATCCAGCCGGTTTACTGTAGCATACAATTCGACAATCGGCCCGCGTTCTGATCAGCCCTCACGAGATCAAAGGGTTGAATCACACCGTGTAGCGCTTCGAGGAATTATAGCGGACGATGCGCCCCGGGCCAGCCTTCACTTTGTGCATACCATCGGCCATCACGTAATGTAACGCGAATCGGCCAGTCAAATGCCTGAGACAACAGTGAATCGGTAAGCGTTTGCATCGGCGTTCCGGCCGCGACAGCCTGCCCCCGGCCATTTAATAAAAGCGTCTGCTGAATCTGCGGCAACAATTCCTCAAGGTGATGGGTGATCATTAACAAGGCCGGCGGCGAAGGCAATTGAGCTAGATCCGAAAGAAATATCAGAACCGTTTCCCGTGACGGCAAATCCAGCCCGGATGTACATTCATCCAGCATCAGCAGCGCAGGCTCATGCACCAGGGCACGGGCGATAAGCACGCGCATGCGTTCGCCGGTCGAAAGTGTCCAGAATTTTCGCTTCGCAAACGAATCCATCCGCACATCGGCCAACACGTCACGGGTGCGTGTCCACTGCGTTTTATCTGGTTGATAGTAACTAAGCGTTAAGGATCCAAAAAAACCACTGCAGACCACTTCTTCGGCAGTCATCGGCTCATCAAAGGGATAAATGCTTAGTGCCTCAACGACCGATATTTTCCGGCGCAATTCGCTGACCGGGTATTCCCCCAGCCGATGCCCCAGCACATCTACCGTTCCATGCGTGGGCCACAGGTATCCTGCCCCCATGCGAACCAGTGAGGATTTTCCACTGCCGTTCGGGCCGACAATCGCCCCCCACCCACCGGCGGAAAGCTCCCAGTTTATACTATCGAGAATCGCACGATCCTCTCGTATGAATTCAACGTTAGTAAAGCAAATAGCGGCAGAACCATCACGCATGGTTATAAAAACCCAAATAACTGCAGGCAGCCTCAAGCCGCCAAAGCAATCTTGATCTTAACGGTGAACCGCCCCTCATGGAAATGATTGAAGAAGCATTCAGGGGTTATTCCAATGATAGATGATCCCTGCGTAAAAACCGCGTTGTCTGGGGCGCAGTTTAATATGAGCCTGAATGGCCAACGGATAGGCTCCTGGAGAAAACTTGGATAAGCGATTGCTTTCCCCATTTCTGATTCAAAAAGGCACAAACAAACAAAGCGGAGAGATTGTCGCAATCTCTCCGCTTAAAAAAATTCAACTGAACGTTGACCTGATGATTATCCCACGCGTCGCTTGCGGGGAGCCAGCGTCAAGGCACCCATTCCCGCAACAGTCAACAGCAGCACAACCGATGGTTCCGGCGTCGTAGTTACCGAATTCGTCGACAACCACGTTGCGGTACTTTCAGAGATCACTGTTGTGCCGGGATTTATGGACGCATTCAAATCAACCTGTTCCTGCGAACTGGTCGTCTGACCGGCGGATGAAATATCCTGCGGTCCGTTGTTCGCAGAGGAGCTTTGCGGGTAGACCACGCTTAGCGGTGTAAACGCAAGACTGCCGGTGCTTAGCGCCGGTGGCTGGCCAACCGCACTGACGTAACCGCCCGCGGAAGAGAAATTTTCCCTCTGAGTAGCGCTGTCTAAATTAACTGTAAATGTTGATACCATGGAGTGCAGCAGTTGGCTGCCGGGACCAATGGGCACGCTGGTGGCGGAAAATGTGACATGATCAGCGGAGGTAATCGGCGATCCCGCCTGCAAGCCGGAAAGATTAAGCGCCAGCGTATAACCACCGCCGGAAGCCAGCGACTGGACATTCAAATCTGTCCACGTATAAAGACCACCGCCATACGTTCCGGAGCCAAAATCCTTGGTACCAGAGGCAGTTCCGATGAGCACTGTCACCGTCGAACCCGCCGTGTTGCCACCGAACGTCAACGCGACGGAAATGGTCGGCGTCGCCTGACTGATGCCGGTGTTGATACCAAAGGCCGCCATTATCGCGACCGTTATTCCCGCAAATAATTCCTGAGGCTTGGTCATACTCATAATCAATATCCTTTTTGTCAGTAAGCTTAATTAAATGGGTACGGAATATTTGAAATTAAAACGCTGCACGAAAAGTGCTGGATTCTGCTGCATTGATCACCTCCAAACATGTATTGATCTAGAGATCTATCCTCATCTCGATGGGGCCCCGAAGCACGAGATGGCGCTACGGGATCTCGCAATCCCTGAGATCACGCCGTTATCATACAAGGCCTCATCCGATAACACAATCAGAGATCAGACACGGAAAATTACGGTTGGCCGGCGAGCGGGACGCCTTGAGATACAACGTCACCGGACTTTGGTGGCGCAGGAGAAGGCGCGATCGCTGAAGCTCGGGCGTGAACGGCGAGAACTGAGCAGGCGCAGGCTTGGGCCACGGACGCCTGCGAGCGGCTCAGGAATTTTTGCTTGAATTGCCACTGGGGAGAAATCCCCAGAATAATAAGATCGTAATTGGCAGATTCTCTGACGACCACATCTACGGGCGAATCACTTTCCTCTACTTGAAAGCGTATCTGCCGCGTGCTGTCTGGAACAGCAAATTGGCGATCCACTAAGGACTGCACACCTAAGCGTCCGCTGCTCGCCGTGTGACTTCCGGGTTTGACAACATGCAGAATCGTCACGCGGGCATCGTTCCGTCGCGATATTTGGTCGGCCGCCTGCAAGGCACCTATATCCTGATTTTCTCCAATATAAGGCACCATGATGCGTTCAACTGTCCGCAGATTCTTCTCGACAAGAATCGCCACGGGACGATTGGAATGCTGAATTACTTCATCGGCGATACGGCCCAACGTGGAGGCCGCAAAAAGCCCCTGGTGACCGCCCAGAACGATCCATCCCACGTCATAGCGATTAGCGGTGAGGGTAATATCCGAGGCGAAATCTGTGCTGACAAATCCCATCGCACTAACAGGAACGCCCATTGCGGCGGCTTGGCGCAAAGCCAGTTCGACGGGATCGCTGGCGGTATAAAACGCCTTGCTGCGACGTTCCTGCTCATCAGGATTACTCAAATGCAATAGGCAAAGTCTTCCAGTACCTGCACCAAGTAGCAAGGTTCCCACGTTAACCAAGCCGGAAGCGGTTTGCGGGGAAGATACTGTCACCAGAGCACGGGATTCCCCGGGTGTGGGCTGGAGCGCTTCGGCAGCTTCGTCTCGTCGCTGGCGTGCGGGAGAATAAACCAGATACAACAAAGGCGTGGTGATAAAAGTAGTGGCCAGAGCCATGATGACCATAATAGCAAACATCTGTGGAGAAAGTACATGCAGATTCAATCCAATGTTCAGCACAATAAGTTCCACCAGGCCCCGGGCGTTCATCAGTGAACCCAGCACGCCGGATTGTCGCCAGGAAAGGCCGGCCACGCGGGCGGCAAAAAAGGAAAAAAGCACTTTGGCGGCGGTGGCGACCAGCACCACCAGCAAACATATTTTCCAGAGATGGGCATCATTCAAAAGCCCGATTCTGGTGCGCAAACCGGTGAAGGCAAAAAAGATCGGCAACAGGAACAGCAGAATAAAATCTTCCAGCTTTTCCGTAAGATGGCCGACAAATTTGCTTTCTGCGGGCATGGCCATTCCCAAAAGGAATGCTCCGAAGATGGCCTGAATTCCAATCCAGTCAGTCATGGCGCTGCTGGCGAGCACCAACAGCAAAATCAGAGCCAGGGTATCGCGGGATAAATATCCGCGTCGTTCATAAAGCCCCTGCAATAAGCGCAGCACTTTGGGCATTATCAAGAGCATAAATGCCGCGAATACAACGGTCCAGATCACCGTCATCAGGGCGGAAAAAAGCGGATTGCCGCTTTTATGTGTGTTTAATCCAACGGAGGTGGAAATCGCGATAACCAGCGCCAGCAGGCACCATCCCACCACATCATTGAGCGCGCCGCAGGCCAGACTGAAAATACCAACCCGTGAGCGCTGCAGGTTGCGCTCGTTGATCATTCTCGCAAGCACCGGAAAAGCGGTAATGGACATGGCGGTGCCAATAAATAGTGAAAACACCAGCCGGTTGCCGCCTGTGCCGTGAAATTCCTGAAAGAGATAAAGCCCTACAATAATGCCGCACGCCAACGGCCCGGCGACGCTGGTTCCACCCGTGATGATCAGGGCCTTGCCCTGATTGCGCAACAGTTTGACGTCCAGTTCCAAGCCTACCAGGAACATGAATAAGACGACGCCGATCTGGCTTAATACATTAAGAAATGGATATGGATCCCCTCCCTTATGCACAGGAAACAGCATTCCCAGTATGGCACCGTGATACAGCAGGCCTAACACCGACGGCCCTAAAATAATGCCCCCCAGCATCTCCCCCACCACGCGCGGCTGACCAATCCAGCGCATGATTTTCCCGACCACGCGGGCGGTCAGCAGAATAACTGCGATCTGTATCAGCAAGTGTAAAATCGGGTGCATACGCCACCTTACGTTGCTTTTGCCACACCAGAGATTCTGCCCCGGCAAGAAAGTTTGATCGCCCCTGCTCGGACAGACTCCGAGACTACGACCAGCCCTGAGAGTTTACCTAATGGTGCGGCTAAAGCCAACCGAAAGATGTCGTTATTTTCCAATTACGGCATAGCCACCATGCCGCTTGCAGCGATAGCGCGGCTATTGTATCCCACGGCAATCTGATATTTGCCGGCGGGCACGGCCCATTGATCAGCTTTAGTATCATAATATGCAAAATCACGCCAATCTAATTTCATGGTCACGGTTTTGGTCTGACCCGGTTTCAGATTCACCCGGCTAAAACCCTTGAGCGTCTGCACACATCGATTGGCGCGATCTTCCTGCGGTCGAATATACAACTGGACCACTTCCGCACCGGTTCGCTTGCCGATATTGGTTACCTTGGCCGTGACAGTGACGGTTCGGGTTTTCCCTTTACCCTCTGCGGTAATATGCAGATTTCCGATGGAGAATGTGGTGTAGGATAATCCAAAGCCGAAGCAGTATTGCGGAGAAATATGTTTTTTATCATACCAGCGATATCCGACATAAATTCCCTCGGCAAAATGCACTTCCGGGTGCAGGCCGTAAATATCATGGCCGGGATAATGGCCATACGCCGGCTGCTGCCGCCAATTGTGGGCGAACGTATCCGGCAGGCGGCCGCTGGGATCAATTTTTCCAAAAATAATATCCGCCACAGCCGTATTGCCGTTTTCACCGGGATACCAGGCATAGACAAGGCCCGCGATTTTATGAATCCAACGGCTCATTGCCACGCCCCCACCGGCGTTGACCACTACCACCTGATGCGGATTAAGTTTCGCAACTTCCCGAATGTAGCGCCCCTGCGTGGAAGGCAGACGATACGAGCGATCAAAATCCTCATGCTCCAGGTGCGGACCGTAACCGACGCAGGTAATAATTGCATCGGCGGATTTGATTTCCTTCCGCTGACGGCTGGTTAACATCGGATAATGAATGCGATGCAGGCCGACTTTCATTTCACCGGGACCGGCATTGGGCTGCAACTGAATAATTAACTGATACGTATGTCCTTTGACAAAATGATAATCATTCATGAAAGCAATCACGGGGCGCGGACGCCATTGTTCGATGATTTTTTTCTTATTCAGAAAGGCCTCGGAATTGCCATTGTTGCAGAAAAACTTCAGCATGTAATCGCCGGTCTTGTGCGGTTTAATTTCTGTAACCCACTGGGCGCTAAATCCGGGGCCGACGTGGCGAGGTAATTCACCGGGATGTTCCCAGCTTAAATTCAAGCTTTTGACATCGTGCACTATCGGAGGAACAGATGTTGATTTAGCCGCGAGAATGGTGATTTCCGCGCCCGGCTTACCGTCCGGGGCATAAAAATCATTCTGATTCCAGTAAGCTTTTCCGTGGCCGATATAAGGAATATAAGTCACTTTCGCCTGCGCGCCTGCGGCACGCTTCACAGCCGCCAACATACTTACGGGCGTGGCGATGGGAATAACGTATCCGCTGCCCCCGCCGGTGGTAACTGCCGGCGAAGCCATAGGCCCAAGCACGACGATGTGCTTAATGGCCGCGTGGTCCAGCGGCAGAAAACGGTCCTTGTTCCGCAACAGAACGGTGCCTTCAGCGGCCACTTTCATCGCGGCGGCAGCACTGGCAGGATTATTCAGCGGAATGCCCTTCTTGGTTTGCGGACGATTCAAAAATTTCAATGCTACCATCATCCGCAAAGTCCGCCGGACATGCTGATTAATATTTGACATGTGGAGTTTCCCGGATTTAAGCAGCGGCGGAATGGTGAGCATGTTGTAAAAAATCGGGCGATGCATTTCCATATCCATGCCAACTTGCAGAGGCCGCAGTGTGGCGTGCGTTGCTCCCCAATCGGACATTAATACACCCTTAAACCCCCATTGCTTTCGGAGGACATCCGTCAGCAGGAATTTACTGGCGGTACAATATTCGCCATTGACCTGATCATACGCCGCCATGACCGTCCAGACATCTCCCTGCCGCACTGCCGCCCGGAATGGCGGAAGATAAATTTCCTCCAAAGCCCGTTTACTGATAATTTCATTAATATCGATGCGATCTGTTTCCTGTTCATTGGCCACGTAATGTTTGGCGCACGCGGCAACTCCCTGCGATTGCACACCTCTGATCCAAGGTACCGCCATCTGTCCAGAAAGATACGGGTCTTCACCGAGGTATTCAAAATTTCGCCCATTTTGCGGCTCACGGACAATATTAACGCCGGGGCCGAAGATGACATGCACACCGCGCGCCCGGCAATCGCTACCGATCTGCCGGCCTTCTAAAAACGCTAACTTGCGATTCCATGTTGATGCCAGATCCGCAGACGCCGGATAAGCTGTGGATGCTCCAAATCGGCGTACACCCAGGGATGCGTCACTCATGACTAAAGTTGGAATGTGCAGACGCGCGACCCCCGGAACATCCAGGATGTTCTCAAACGCCATCATGCGGACTTTTTCCCGCAGCGTCATCTCCTTGAGCAGCGCATTGGCCTTCGCATTAACCTGTTTGGCAGAAAGCTTAGCGGGAATATATTCGCCAGCCTGAGCCGTACACGCCGCACCGGTGGCCACGAAAAGGCACACCACGGCACCATGCATGACCTGCCGTAGATTTGCGGGGCGGTGTTTACCGACAGCGGTTCCAACCTTTTTGCGCAACATCATGAAACTCCTGAAGAAAGGCTCAACAACAAACAAAAAATCGCAGGCTAAGGAGCCTGTCCAAATCGTCGCAATCCCGGCCATTACTCGGACAGGCTCCTGGCTGCGTACTCACCCGCGTGACGCATAATATGACCGAGAATCAAAAAAAATTCAAATGAAACTGTTTCCGCATCAATTTCTATCGTCGATCCCATATGCTTTCTCGGGTGCGGCCGCCGGGAGGCCTCCCTTATTTGAAAAGCGATAGCGTATACAAGTTGCAATCCGAACACAGTTGGACCGGTTCGTTGGAAATTTCCGCGGTGGACAAGGATGCAGGCTTTTCACCCGCGCACCGGAAGCATTCACATGTCGCCCTCGAGTTGTTCAGGGGCAGCGGCAGCAGTTTTAGTGGATCGCGGTTCAACATCGATGCGAGTGATGGCAACATACGTCACGAATACGACGATGAAAAATGTCAAAACAATGCTGACAATCGGCGTACCATATCCCAATCCGCTCAGGCTCCGCGGCTTATCAAACCAGTCCGCAAAAGAAGCACCAAGCGGGCGAGTCATGATGTAGGCAAACCAGAACGCCACTATGTCGTTGAACCCCAGCAACCAGTATCCGATGCCGGGAATCACGAACAGAATTGCAAAGACGATGCCGGAAACCAGGTAGCCAAGATGCAATGTGGCGGCAGTAAAATCTCCGGCGGCGGTCCCCAGAGCAAATGTTGCCAGAACCGTCGACCAGTAAAACGTTTCTCGGCGAACCGTGTAAATACTATGAATCGAAAGCGTGCGTTCTACGCGATACCACAACAGGAGAATAACAATCACCGCAGCGGCAAATACGGAGGTAGATAAATAATAAGGCACACCCAGCACAACGTGCGCTACGTCCGCCACCATGGTGCCGAAAATACTGACCATGACCACCAGCAGCCAGTAGACCCAGGCGATGTAGCGCTTTACACGGAATTGCAACACCACCGCTGCGGTAAAGCCCATTGCCCCCATGATAACCGCGGCATAAGGGTTGACATGAAACACCAGAAAATCGGATGTCGCCTCCCCCATTGCAGTCGTGAGAATTTTTATAATCCAGAAATAAAGTGTAATTTCCGGCACCTTGGATAAGGCACTGCCCCCCGCTTTATACTGTGATGCAATACTCATCTTACTCCTTGCAGTGCAACAACTTAATGGAGGCGCAATGACTCATGCTAAAAGCGCCCCGGCCAGCCACGCTTCCGGCAAGCCTGCTTCGTCCGTACCATATATTTTTGCAGCCAAAAAGTAAAACAACTCTGTGGCCACCCTGGTCAGGCTTGCAAAGCACCGGATAATAATCCGGTGCCCCCAACCAACCGGCGGGTTACCGCGGCGGTGCTTTATGACACGACGACGCACCGATAAGCCAAAACTCACGCCGTCGCAACCCGGCCATTACGCGGAAAGTCCCCGGGTTCCGGAATCCGGCGAGGCGGCGGCGGCATAGCGGTGCGTTTTTCGCATGTTTCGCGGCGTTTCATTGAAATAATCATGAAAGGACGTGCTGAATTGCCGGGGCGAACTATAGCCGGATTTTTGGGCCACCTGGGCAATGGGCATATCCGAATCCAATACAAGTTGCCGGGCGGTTTCCATTTGGATACGCTGGATTTCAGTGGCCGGGGTGCGGTTCAGCGCTGCCAGAAAATGGCGCTCCATAGTTGGTCGTGATACGGCCAGTTGATCCGCTAACCACTTGACGGATATTCCACTGGGCAGGTTCTGTTGAATAATTCCCAGTGCCTCACGCACAAGCTCATCTTCGACCCCGAAAATATCCGATGACAACCGGGTGATAATCCGCAGGGGCGGAATCAGCATGGTCATGGCCTTTATTTTTTTTCCGCGCATGCGTTGATAAAGTAGCTCCATGGCACGCAAACCGATAGTGCGGCTATCTAAAAGAATACTGGATAAATGCGGCGTTCGAAGCTGGCCATATAAATCATCATTATCGGTGCCCAGAATGGCAATATCTTCAGGAACTCTTATTTTTAAGTGCCGACACGCCTCGACAAGATAGGCTCCCAATAGATCATCACCGGCATAAATGGCGGCGGGTTTAGAGAGATGTTTCAGCCAGCGGGCAGCGGTGCTGGGGTACAAACCCGCGCGGTCTTCCGCCTCGGCTTCCTGCTTTCGAAAATACTGCGCCGCCGCACCCCGTGCCGCGGCCTGCGCAGTAAAGCCATCACGCCGTGCATCAGACCAGTACCGCTGTGACATGCCGTAATAGACCAGCCGTCGAAATCCCCGATCAATAAAATAATCCGCCGCCATACGTCCCACAGCCGCATCGTCGGTAACAACCCGTGGCAGGCTTGAGGTCTCCAGTTCAGCGGAAACATCGACAGCGGGCACACCCCGGATGGCAATTTTCTCCGGAAGTTTCCAGGCTGGCGGGCAACCGGCGACGATCACGCCGTGAATGTCGCCGCGAATCAGGGCAGGTAAATCCGCGGGGTCAAAATTATCTGGGAAGAACACGCGAACCTCCGGTTTCTGACCGGCATATTCCGCGACACCCCGCAACACATCGCGGTTATAAGCAACCGCCAGATTTCCCAGAAACAGCACTCTTTTATTTTTACGCATACGTCACGCTCCAAGATAATATCGTATCAGACTCGCCCCAACCGTGATACAAATCCTGAATATTTTTTTCACATATTGGCCTATTTTTATCCCCGGCGATGCCCTAAGCTATGTCTTAGGTTTTAAGATAGCTCACCGGCGGTGTTGCCGGGGCAGTCGCAAGATGTGATGTATGGATGTTCTCTGGAGCGAAGAGCTGGACCGGCATTACTCTGCTAGTCGTGATGCCACGCTTTCTCCAATGATTTGAGGAAATGATGAAGGCAGTAATACGGACACCTGGGTCAAAAAGTTCTATGTCTAAGCTAGCATCCATATATCCGCCGCGCCGGATTTTGGTAATGGCCGCTATGGTGGCCTGCGGACTGGGTGTTGCCTCTACGCGCGTGTCCGCCGCCCCACCGGTATCTGGCTATCAGTTGCTGTGGTCGAGCCAATTCAATGGCAATTCCCTGAATTCGCTTAAATGGAATTTTGGGCAACCGTGGGGCAGCAATGTTCCGCCGAGCAGTAATAGTATTGGAGAACCCGGAAATGTCACCGTTTCCAACAACACGTTAAATCTTACTGCACAGAAGCAAAGCACCAATGGTTATGGATACACCACCGGCCTGGTCAATACCAGCGGCCGGCTGAACTTCACGTATGGTTATGTGGAAGCAAAAATTCAAATTCCCTACACCCTTGGCACGTGGCCGGCGTTTTGGATGTTACAAAATGGCTGGCCTCCGGAAATGGATGTCATGGAGGCACCACAACAGACCTACAACAACCAAGCCGGATCGGTCGGTACCTCATACGACTATTACGCCACGTACCACTACACCAATTCCAGCGGCAACCCCGCCTCGGCCGGAACGGGCATGTACTATACCGGAGTCAATGAGGCCACAAGTTTCAATGATTACGGCATGATGTGGACGCCCAGTGCCATCAGTTTCTACTTCAATGGTAATCTGGTTGATACGATCAACAGTTCACAAGCCAATATTGCCCAGAGCCAAAATATGTACCTTCTGCTGGATTTGGCGATCGGCGGGTGGCCGGGCAACCCGCCATCCTGGGCTTCTTTTCCCACGACCATGCAGGTTCAGGATGTGAATGTCTGGCAATTGCCTTCCTCTACTGCAATGACCATGAATTTCACGGGATCCGGCACTTCTTCGTGGGATAGTGCAGCATCCTGGCAGAATGGCAGTGTGCCTACGCTGGGTTCTGAAACGGCCATGTTTGGCCAAAGCAGCGCCAGCAACACCAACGTGCAATGGTCTAATTTCCAGACCGTTGGCAATGTGACTTTTAACGGCGGCACAACCAATTACACACTGGGACAAGCTAATACCTCCGGACTCATGCTCGCAAATGATACGGGGACAGCCACCATTACGGCCAACGCATATCAAGGGCACAGCGACGCAATTACCCTGGCCTCAGAGCTGGAGCTTTATAACAACACCAATATTGTCAACAACATGTCTACCGCCATTCAGATATATGGCAATATCTATGGTGGAGGGGCATTAAGCATACAAAATGGCGGCGTTGACGTTCACAGCGCGATTACCAACACGGGTGGGATTTACATCAACAATAATGGGAGCATCATCCTCAAGAATGGCAAAATTGGCAATGAATCCATTACCGTCGGCTCCCGCGGCACATTGGGCGGAATCGGTACCATTAGCGGTCCGGTTTCCACCGCCAGCGGCAGTGCGTTAGCACCCGGAGCGAGCGATCCAGGCGGTACGCTTACGATTGCCAATACACTGACGATCGGGGACGGAACAAACTTACACTATTATTTTTCCGCACCCTCCGACAGCATTAATTCCAACAGCCTTATTCTGGTTCTCGGGACCTCAAGGGCCAATGGCAACCTGACGCTAGGCAAGGATGTCACCGTTTCTCTGCAAACCGGCAGCACGCTTTCCGCGGGCACCTATCATCTGATCTCCTACACCGGCCAACTGGATAATCTAAGCAGCAATTTTAGCGGCTGGACACTTTCCGGATTTAATCTGCCGGGCATGACCTACAACTTCAGCACGCAGAATTCCAGCAACTCTCTTGACCTGGTGGTCGCGGCTGTGCCGACACCGGAGCCAGCGACGCTGGGTATTTTCGCGTTGGGGTCGTTAGCGATTTTGGCCGGTCGTTTCCGACGTCGGACACACGCAGCCGAACGGATTAGCTAAACTAAAGCGTTGGCAACATTGGAAATGGAAAACAATTAACAAGGGAAATCCGGCATGCAGTTCAGAAGAATCATTCTTGCGGTTGTAATTACGTGCTTGGCAGTGTCTGCAGTAAAAAGCGATGCCGTGGGACACAGCATTAAAAAAGGAGTGGGAATGGGGCCTGGGAAGCACCCCGTACTTTGGGCCCAGCGGCTGACGGAACTGCATGTGCATTGGTTTTACACGTGGGGTTCACAACGGCCTGCTCTCACACCCGCACCCGTCCCGTTTGTTCCCATGATCTGGGGTTACTATCCGAAAAGCCTTCCCGGGGCGCTGCGACAAATTCGGGGTTACAACACAAACGGTCAGGTGCACGCCTTGTTGGGATTTAATGAGCCGGACAATAAAACGCAGTCACATATCTCCGTGCGGCGAGCGTTGAAGGCGTGGCCCCAGTTAGAATCCGCGGGCCTTCCGCTGGGCAGCCCGGCCTGCGTGCATCCGGACAGTCCATGGATGAAGGCGTTCATGCGCGGCGTACAGCAGCACCAATACCGGGTAAATTTTATCTGCATTCACTGGTACGGCGGCCCAAGCCCGCAGGGCTTTCTTGGCATGTTGCGAACAATTCATCACTTATATCATCGCCCACTCTGGATTACTGAATTTGCCATCGGCGACTGGCATGCCAATAAAAAGCATCCGAATAAATACTCGCCCCAGGTCATCGCCCGATTTATGAAAGCGGTCCTTCCCGCCATGAATCGCCTGCCATACGTGCAGCGTTACGCCTGGTTCCCGGCAACGCAGTCAAAATTCACCGCGTTAGGAACCTCGGCGCTGTTCAACAAAAATGGTAAGCTGACCACCTTAGGCCATATCTACGCGTCGGATTAAGATTCCACGGCGTAAAAGTTGCGGACATTTCCCGCCGTCAATTCTTGGCAACTATTGTTTTGCCAGCAACTGCACCGCTGCGGCTTTGAGACCGTCGGCGGTAGCCCGCACACGAATGCTTCCGCTGTTATATTGCGCGCGGGCCAGTACCATGCACAGGCCGTTAAAGGCCCTGCGATAATCCGCCTGATTAGGCTCAAGGCACGCCGGATCACCATTGCCCACGCCCGCATTGACGCCGGCACCGGAAACACTGACGCGAATTTTATGATTGGCTGTTGGCACCAAACGCCCCGCGGAATCCACCACGGAAATGGTAATGGGCACGGTATCCTGGCCGTCCGCACGCAGCACATACCGATCCGGCGTCACCAGCAGGGCCGCGGGCCGGCCCGTGGTTTCAATACGATGTATCGCGGCCAGTGAGCCGTGATTATAGCCATACGCTTCGATATGTCCCGGATGATACGGGACATCCCACTGCACATGCATGAATCGGGGCATTGCCTTGCGGCCATAACTTGTGCCATTGACACGCAATTCAATTTCATCGCAGTTGCTGTAGCACCAAACCCGAATGGTTTTACCCTCATGCCCCGGCCAGTTCCAGTGCGGAAAAATATGCACCAGAGGCTTTTCGCCCCACCAGGCCTTGTAATACATCGCGACATCTTTTGGGAATCCGCACATATCCAGCAGACCAAAATGAGAATTAATACTTGGCCACCCGCACGGTGACGGCTCACCGCGATAATCGAATCCGGTCCAGACAAACCCGCCCTCGATGAATGGTCGTATGGCTACCGGCTGCCAGGAATTTTCAGGATTGCCATGGTAGGCGCTGACCAGACCGGCTGGAATATCCGTTTTGTATACACCACGATCACTGGTATTGCTGCCTATTTCACTGCCAAACATTTTCAGATGCGGGTAGGCCTTGTGAAACCGATCGTAGTTGAATGGATCATAGTTGCAGCCCTGTAAATTCTCCACAGTCTCAAAGCCATGGAGCCGCTGAAAATCTGCGTCCGCATCCCAACCATGAACCCGGGCATTGCTCCAATTGCCGTTCATGGCACAGGTTATGGGTCGGGTGCGATCATATTTGTGAACCGACTGCATTAGAGCGGCAAATACCTTTTTGCCATACGCTGTATTTTGCACCATGTATTCTTCGTTACATAGCGACCACATGATGATGCTTGGATGGTTGCGGTCACGCAATATCATCTCATCGACATGCCACATGCTTTTATACTTATCGCCCACTGCGGTCTTGGGACCATAACCGTCACCGAGCCGGCGATTTTCATCCATGACCAGCACGCCAAGCTCATCGCACGCGTCATAAAACGCCGGGGCCATGATATTGTGCGAACAGCGAATGGCGTTACATCCGATTTCCTTGAGCTTGCGCACGCGCCAATACCAGAGGCTGTCTGGAGCACCGACGCCCACGCCCACAAAATCCTGATGGTTACAGGTGCCTTTAAGCTTTACACGTTGCTCATTAAGGAAAAAGCCGTTCTTCGCGTCATAGCGCAGAGTGCGAATGCCGAACCTCTGGAGGTGTGAATCTACCAGCGTGCCGCCACGATACACCTGTGTTGTAAGCGTGTAAAGGTTGCGATTTTCCAAAGACCAAAGTGCCGCATGTTGCAGGGCGGCAACTTGTGTTATGGATCCGGATTCGCCGGCGGAGAGAATCAGATCATTGGAAATCCGTGCGACGCTTTTCCCGTGCGGATCCGTTACGACTGATACAATGTTGCAGGTATGCTGCTGCGCAGATTCATTGACGACACTGGTTTGAATAGTTAAATCGGCAGATGGCTTGCTTTGTATATTATGCACATCGCTGACCACGTATACGCCCCAAGGCAGTACATGCACCGGATCGGCCACGGTGAGCCAAACGTGGCGGTAGATGCCGCCGCCCTCATACCACCATCCTTCAAACTGCGTGGGATCTACATGTACCGCCAGAACATTTTCTCCACCAAAATGCGCGGCCTTGGAAATATCGAACCGGAACGGGGTATAACCGCCCTGATGCCGACCGAGCAATTTTCCATTTAGATATACATGTGCGTCACGGTAAACGCCTTCAAAGTCCAGCCACACAGCTTTGCCGCGGTCTGACGCGGACAACTGAAACTCCTTGCGATACCAGGCCGGATACACCGGCAGAAAGCCGTGGCCCTTACTGGCCTTCGGGTCGTACTTACCTTCGACAACATAATCGTGCGGCAATTGCACGATGCGCCAGTGGGAATCGTTAAAATCCTTTTTAGCCGGCTCATTTTCGGCGCGCACCGGCAACACCCCGAAGGTTACCGGCCCCGTGATGCCGCCGGCTCCGGAGGTATTTTGAACCAGCACCGTCAGCACATTGGGGCCAACGGGATTCCACGCCGAATCCAACGGCACTAAGAAAGCGTCCGCCCAGCCCGTGTGATAGTCAAGTTTTTTTCCATTGAGATACACGGTGCCGTTATCGTCGACATGCGTAAATTCAATTGCCCGCCCTGCATGCGGCATAGTCGGAAGTTCCGTGCGGCACCAGGCATACCCCACGCGACCGTGGAATATATCGTCTCCGCTTTGCATGGTTTTCCATTTTCCACCAGTAATACCAGCGTGTGGATGTGTCATTTCATTGGCCTGCTCCGGCGTGCCGACCCGCCACTGCCATCGGCCAACAGAGACCGCGTGCTCCATCGCCAGGGGCTTAGCGGCGTGAAATCGCCAGTTGGCATCCAGCAACTCGCGCCGGCGCGGCCCCTCTACGGCAATGGCCGCTGGGACCCCCACCGATTGCCCGCGTGCTGGGATCGCTAATTTTTCCAGCGACGCTGCCACCGCAACGGCCAAACTCGCCTTCATTAATTTTCTGCGCTTCATCATAAACCTTACTCCTAAAAATCTTGACCGGTTTCCGGCGGAGTCCGGAAATACCTAATTGTTCGCCCCCCCCCTATTTGGATGGCAGCCTGCCCGACGCCCGATGTTTATCCCAAGAATCAGCGAAAAAGCAAGCGCCATTTTTAGCGTCCCACCAATCCGACGGTCAATCGTCCGGGCCACGCGGTCCGAGAATATCAGGAATCACTAAGTATTGCGTGCCTGGCAAAGCTGCGGTCGTTGGGGCAACTGACAGTGGAATATGCAGACTCTTGGCAAGATGCCATTCCCTACGGCACTTCCACGGACGAGGCTTGGCCGCAGCCATGGGGGCAGACCAGTTGGGATGCTCCTCTATTTGCATTCAAGGAAGGAATTCGCCCCACGCCCAATTGGGCGCTCACGCACAGTAATGGTGCCCAATACAGCTTAAATAAACCTGACATCGCCGCCGCACACAACGCGATGCTTGACTGCCCGGCAGAAGTGATCACTCCACTGTTGGCCCAGGTGGGAAATACGTGGGAACAGGGGAACCCCTCTTATTCCGCGAATCCGAACTTTTTCATGAACTATACGCAATGGTCTAACCAAGCCTACACCGTCAAGATGTCGCCAATCAAACTGGCTCGTTTTGAATCGCCCGCTGACACTGGCACTGATGTGCATGTGTACTAACTTGGCAAAAGTGAGAAAAACATGATACAGCCAGCCGCAATAGCAGTTCTGCATTAGAACAGTTTTGCCAAAAAAAACTGCTCGGCGCTACCGCCAAGGTCACTTAAATATTTTTTCAGCCCCAAAAACCACGCAAAGTGCAAAACTTTGGCTCCCCCCGCCGTCTCAATCCACGTGCGCCGTAAGGACGTTCTGAAAGATGTTTAGTACAAAAGGATGTTTTTTGCTGGAAAATCTTGACCCTGATGTGTAACTGACTTACGGTAATACAGAGACAAGAAATGTTCAAGAGACGAGCCAACTGCCTGTGCAACTGAGGCAAGATGTGCTTTCGCTTCTTGGTCGCAAGTTAAGGAGGTTTTTGTGAAGCACGAACCTAATTCGGATAATGGTGGCTAAAAGTTGCGGCATCAAGCGTGATACAAAACCAGAAGTTTTTTTCACAAGATGGCCCGCCAATTCGGTCGCGTGTGCGTTTACTTTAGTTCACAAGGTCCGAACGGTAACGCCCTGTCGCAATTTGCCGGTTTGGACTTGGCCGTGCCCTGCGATGCTTGTTCTTGCGGCAAGGTGCGTGCGTTTTGATTTACAAATTTCTGCGTCTGATCTGACGTTCAGGCGCCAGTGTGTCGGATTTAGTTTTTCAGGAGATTTAACAATGAACACTGTCTTGGGTACACAAAGAACACGTGGCCGCAATGGAATCGCACACTTTGGTTTTACACTTATTGAACTGCTGGTGGTGATATCCATTATCGCCCTGCTGATTTCGCTACTTTTGCCTGCACTGGCAAAAGCGAAGCAGGAATCGCTCAGCATTGCCTGCCTCTCCAAGCTGCGGTCGTTGGGGCAACTGACGGTGGAATATGCAGACTCTTGGCAAGATGCCATTCCATACGGCACTTCCACGGACGAGGCTTGGCCGCAGCAATGGGGGCAGACCAGTTGGGACGCTTTGCTTTTTTCGTTCAAGCAGGGCATTCGACCCACGCCGAACTGGGAACTTAACTACGGCAACGGTAATCAATATGGGCTTAATACCCCCAGCATGTCGGCGGTCTACAACGCCATGTTCGACTGCCCGGCCGAGTTGATCGTGCCGCCCCTGGATAAAGGGAATCCATCCTACGCAGTCAATCCGAACTTTTTTATGAATTTTACAGAGTGGTCTAATCAGAAGTACACCTTTAAAATGTCGCAGATAACCGATCCGTCCCGTGCGCTGGCCATTGGTGACGCCAATCAGGAAAATATTCCCGACGGTTGGACTTCGTGGGTCTTTGACTGGCAGCAGAACTCAAACCAGTGGTATACCGGCCCGGCAAATCGATATATGGCCGACATCAATTATCTCGTGCCCGCCAATGGCTTGGTGGGCGGCGAAACCGCCAATGAGGACGCTCCCATATGGACCAGCGGCACCGGGTTGCGCTACCGTCACATGTCAAACGGTCCGGGAAGCGGATACGCCAATGCCGTTTTCTTTGATGGCCATGCCACCAGTATACCCATCAACAACAATGTCCCTGGCGCAGCTCCGGGAGCCGCCGGCACCACAGGAACTGTCGGCCTGCGGATACTTAACATCATTAACCCAAATTTGCCGGAAAGCTATAATCAAAACACGTATTAATATCATCGCAATTTTCTATCAGCCGGTGGCTTACCAGAGGGGCTTACAAGAGTTAAGCCACCGGCTTATCTGTAATCAATGCTGTGAAAAAGGAGGTTTATTAGAATCTGAAATAAAGGAATCGGCGTTGTATGTTAATTACGATTAAGGAGCAAGGCTGATAATGAGGGCCTTGCGGATTCATTTGAGTGCGGGCTTTTTGTAGTTCCGATGAGTGCGGGCGTTTTGTAGTTCCGATTGTTCGGAACAGCCACATATTTCAAAACCTTCCATACAAGGAGAACGAGTTATGGAAAACAAACATTTAATCACCGCAGTCGCTGCGCTGGCGGCACTGGGCGCAATAACTTCTTCCGGGACAGTATTTGCGACGGCTACCGCGCCCACCGCGATATCCATCGTCAACCCGGATTTTAATGTGGTATTGAAATCGGCAGGTTCGTCCGTAACCGGAACGCTTGCCGGTTACTCCAGCGGCTGGGGGGCTACCACCTTCAGTTCTACAATCAATTATACAGATGGCTCATCGAGCACCTCGGGCTATATTCCCGGCTGGACCGGCGCTGGCGGTGAACAGGTGCTAGGCTCCACAACAGCCACGCCCAATCCGCGCAGCGGAGGCAGCTATGCCTACAACAATTCTGGCGCAACAACACAAACACTTTCCACCAATGTGCTGCCAAATACGACGTATCTTCTCACGCTTGGGGCGGTCAACCGCTATTCGTCGGGAAGCACCCCTTATTGGAACCTCACGGCCGGGGGAAGTCAGATTTCCGGCGGAATATATCTGGGGAATCCCTCAGGGTACCAACAGGCACCAAGCACTGTAGGTGAACTGGTAACAACCGGCGCCACCGCGTCCGGTGCGTTGGGCATCACTCTGGGGACCAATAGTTATGCGCTTTTTAACCACGTATCTCTGGTAGCCAATCCGACAAACCTACCGACCGTAGATCAGAATGGCGTCAGCGTCGTGAACCTGGGAACAACTGCCCCAACGCCGGGAGCAGCCGATCAATCGAACCTCGCTCCCACCGCGACTCCGACCACCGCTTCGAACGGCACACCCACCGGCAACACCACCATCAATTACTATACGAACAACAGCGCTGCGGCAGGTGAAACGTTCACGACCGGTTCCAACGCATCGGGCTATCTGCTTCACAGCATTACCGTGTTGGATGCTTCAGAGTACGGCGGCTTTGCGGATGGCACGCCTATTACGGTCAATTTGAGTTCGGTATCCGGAAGCACTTTTTCCACTCTGGCGATTCTTACCGGAAGCGTCGCGACGGGGACAACCGCCGCAACCGGTGATTATCTTCAGCTTAAACTGGCAAATCCGATCACATTGGCCGCGAATTCTGTCTACGGGTACTCATTGGCTACTGGTGCGGGATACAGTGGTTTGGCAGTCGATCCAAACGCGGATTACGCAGGCGGAAAATTGGTGATGTTCACGCCAAGCTCAAGCAATGTTTTTGGCGGCACACTAACCAGCAGCTCCCTGACGCCCAATGCCATCTTCGACGCTTCGCTTACGCCGATAAGCGCCGTTCCCGATGCGCCGACACTTGCACTATTGGCCGTTGGCGGTGTGGCTCTTCTGGGGCTAAAACGCCGAAACTCGCGAGGAGTCTGACGCCTGTTCATATCTGATCGCAACCCAATTTACCGGCCTGCGCCGATACCGGCGCAGGCCGTTTTTTTTTCGCCAGCCGAACCCGATCGCCTCTGCTCATTCGTTAAAGGTGCATGAACTTTAGCCCAACCTTCGCACTTCAGCACTAAAATTGGCCATCAAGCCTTTCCGCTGCTTTGAACTTCTCAACGTGTAAACGGTTGTGGAATGTTTCCTTCGTTACCGACTCGTGGGCTTCGGGAATAGTAATAAACACCCGATCGCCCGACAGTCTTCAGACACGAATGCCAGAACTGATCCAAATGGCGCTACCGCCAGGGTCATTTAAACATTTTTTCAGCCTCAAAAACCACGCCAATTGCAAAACTTGGGAGCCCCCCCCGCCTCAATTCACATGCGCCATAAGGATGTTTTATACCGGAAAATCTTGACCCTGATGCGTATCTGGCTTACGGTAATAGATAGAAAAGAAATGTTCGAGAGGCGGCCCAACCGCCTGTGCAACTGAGGCATGACGTACATTCGTTGCTTGGCCACAAGCTAAGGAGGCTTTAGTGAAGCGCGAACCTAATTCGGAGAATGGTGGCCAAAAATTACGGCATCGAGCGTGATACAAAATCAGAAGTTTTTTTGGAAGAAATGACCTGTTTATTTTATCTCAACCAGCTATACTTAAGTTCAGATGGTCAATAAAGGCGTGCGGGTATTATGGTGCCCGGGAATTCGCAATCCATGGAAGGGAATAGGAAGGCTGTGGTTTACTGATCCGCCATGCAAGCGGATTGATGGTCGCGACGATCACTTAGAGGACTTCGGCACGACGAGACGGTTTTTAGGACATGAAGTGTGACAGTCACGTAAAAGTGTGACATAAAATATTGACTTTGTCGCATGGACCGATTATGCTAAATGGATCATACATATTTTCAGGCGGTTCGTTGCCACAGACCGATCCGAATAGGCGTATAATTTGATCCGTCGAGGAGAGAATTATATCAGCGAAATTTCTTGCCGTGACTGTGCAGTCACGTTGCTCAAAATCTAATCCGTCGCGTGTCGCGACGGAGCCGCAGGCCGCCCGGTTTGGCGTGTCATAATAATCCGCTCCTCGAGGGAGCAAAAAGGAGTTTACCATGTTGTCCCAATCACGAATCTCATTGTTCTGTGCCGCCGGGGTGCTTTTGGCAGGTGCTGGAATGGCCCAGGCCACCACCATTTACAGTGATCCGCTGTCAGGCAGCCCCAGCGCCGCGCTTACCGGAACCACGCCGCCAACTGACACTACCGGCGCAGTATGGGCGTATAGGGGGGCAGCCGGTGACGATTTTGCCGCCGATGGCCTTTCTCCGGGAAGCACGGGTGGCAACTACAGTTACTCCATTAACTACCTTCCCTACAATACCGGTACGAATCTAATTACAGCCGGGAATATTTATACGGTATCGGCGGTTTTGTCCCCGACATCTGGAACAACCACCAACTGGTTAGGAGTAGGCTTTCTTGATGCCACCGGGGTATTCGGTGGGTCACAATCCGGTCCCTGGATGCTACTGACGGATGGTGGCGAAACTCAAACTTTTGGTGGACCCGGAGTCGCGAATCAAAATGCAGCGGGCACCACGAACGGCAATGCCCTTGGCGGCACAGCCGAGGTGGTATTGAACACCAGTAGCGCACATTGGACAGCGCAGTGGCTTTATGAGGCCCCGGGTGCTTCCAGCTTTACCTCCCTGGGAACCAATACCTACACCACGAATCCAACCACCCTGGGCGGCGTGGGAATTATCGCTTATCAATCTGTGCAGGGCCAAGTACAGAATTTCCAGTTTACGTCTGTGGCCGGGCCAGTGCCGGAACCGGCTACCTTCGCCATTTTTGGTATTGGCGTTGCAGGATTGCTGCTTTTGAAGAAGCGACGCACGGCCTGAAATTGCCTGCGATCGGAGAATAACTCAGGCTTGTAAGCCCAGTGAATCAGGTGTTGAAACCAGGAGGCCCAACCGCGACTGCGGCGGTTGGGCCTTTCTTAACACGGTGGCGGTACGGATGCTCAGGGGTGCCTGATGTCGAGCTGCACAGCAGTCGAGTTTCTTAGTCGGTTAAGACCGACAGAGGAGTTTACCATGAAACCTCGAGGCTTTACGCTTATCGAGCTGTTGGTTGTGATCAGCATAATCGCCCTGTTAATCGCACTGCTGTTACCCGCATTGGCGGCGGCGCGGGTGCAGGCCCTGCGCATTCAATGTGCAGCAAATATAAGATCACTTTCCCAGGCCGTCGTGGAATACGGTCAAAGCAACCGCAACAAATATCCGGAGAGCAACCTTACCAATTGGTCCTATGGCGGACTGGGATATTACCAGAATAACTACGAGCCATGGGGCTTAGCGGAACTTTATTCTACTGGCATACTGACCAACCCTGCTTTCATGTATTGCCCACAGTCCGGCTTCTTCGGCCCGCAGGGTCCTTATGCCAACCTGAAATACCCTGCGACAGCCTATCTGCCCAACGCGGTGACTCAATATATTGCTTTAGGTTCCCAAAACGCCACCAACAATTGGGCGACACATTTGAATTGGTATGAAGTCTATTCCAGTTATTGCTATTGGTACCAGCGTCCCAATGCTGTAGAGACAATTAGTAACGCCTATTCACCGCCCGGAACTTGGCCTACCAAGGGGTTGGTCGTCAACCCCTTAACCGACAAAGTGGATGCTAATTACAACTACATTGCCAACCCGGCGGTCGCCTACACGCAAACACCAACCAGCCCGGGAGCGACTATTTTGATTACTGACCTGACTGCCTCTTACCGTGGCTCGTTTACCACATTTTATTCCAGCGGCTATGGCCGATCATCCAATGCCCTTCTCAGTAATCACATGAACGCCGAAACAGGAGCGCCCGACGGTGCCAATATCGGTTACGCCGATGGTTCAGTGTCGTGGCTGCCATTCGGAAAATTGGTGGTTGGCTCAACGTATCTCAATGATTATTGGAACTGATTCGCACGTGCGCCAACATACCCGCATGGACATTTTTAATAATGCCGACAGCAATGAATCGAAAAATTGCGTATTGTACCTTGGCATTATTCTGTGCCGCTCATCCGTGTCTTGCGGCCGCGAAGTACGTCAACATTGCCCCGGCGGCCCTGCGCTGTGACAATTCGGTACGCCCCCTGGGACTTCAGGACATCCATCCGCGCCTTGGCTGGCAAGTAACCGCAGCCAAGGCGGGCCTGTTCGGCTTGCGTCAAACCGCCTACCAGATTTTAGTAGCCTCAAGCCTCGCAAAATTAGACGCCAATTCCGGCGATCTTTGGAACTCCCACAAGGTGTCGTCGAATCAGTCCGTAAACATCCGATACGCCGGTCGATTGCCGGGGTCCGGTCAGCGATGTTGGTGGAAGGTGCGGTTATGGGATGCATCGGGTCAAGTCTCCGCGTGGAGCAAGCCGGCATTGTGGACGATGGGATTATTTGCCAGAAGTAATTGGCACGCCCAATGGATTACTATGCCAGCGCCAAAACTAAATCGCGCCTTGGCAAACTCGGACTGGGTATGGCTCCCCGGAACGGGGATTAATGCGCCGGTTGGGAACGTCTATTTCCGAAAAATATTTTATCTGCCGCCCGGGAAAAGCATCACTAAGGCACAGTTTGATTTAACCGCGGATAATCAATTCCAACTATTTATCAACGGCAAATTCGCTGGTGCCGGCACACACTGGCGGATCATGCAGCGACTCAATGCAGCCCCGTTTCTGCATCCGGGCCGAAACATCCTGGCCGTCCTGGCGACCAACGGCGGCTCTTCGCCTAATCCCGCGGGATTACTTGGGCTACTGACAATAACCCCGCGCAACGGAAAGCCGAAAACCGTGCCCGTCGACACAACGTGGAAGCTTTCCCGGCACCGGACTCCGGGATGGAAAAGCCAGCGATTTAATGACTCAAGTTGGAAACACGCTGCGGTGATTGCCGCTTATGGCAGCGCACCATGGGGAAAATTGCAGTTGCGAGTCGCGCGACTGCCGATGTTTCGACATACATTTATCGTTGACAAACCAATCGCCCATGCCGTGGTGTATATTTCTGGTCTGGGGCAATACAAGCTGTTGATGGATGGCCACAAAGTCGGACACAATGTTCTGCAGCCTGCCTGGACCGATTACCGTAAGGTCGTAAATTACAACACCTACAACATCACCACGCGATTGCACAACGGCAAAAACACTCTGGGCGTTATGCTGGGCACCGGAATGTATGACAGCGCCGACTTCCCAGGCCGATACAACCATGCCCCCGCGAGCTTTGGTCCGCCAAAGTTGATTATGCAATTGCACATAACGTTCAAAGACGGAACATCGCAAAATATTGTCAGCAGCAACCATTGGCGCGTCGCGCCGGGACCTGTCACATTCTGTAATATTTTTGGTGGGGAAGATTATAATGCGCTGGATGCAGTGCCCGGTTGGGGCCGACCGGATTTTAACGACACCCGATGGAAACATGCCTCCACAACCCATGGCCCGGGCGGCAAGCTGCTGGCCCAGCTTGCTCCGCCCGTTAGAATCATGCATGTATATAAAGCAATTCATATAACCCATCTGCAACCCGGCATAGCGGTTTATGATATCGGACAGAATATTGCCGGCCGACCGGAGATTAAAGCCCGTGGCCCGGCCGGTTCCACCCTGACGGTTTATCCGGCCGAATTGGCCCATAGGAACGGTGCCGCCTGGCAGTCGTGCGCCGGCCCCATCTGGTGCACCTACACGCTCAACGGCAAGGGCGTGGAAACATTCCATCCCCTATTTTCATATTTCGGATTTCGCTATGTGCAGGTCAATGCGGCACCTGCTCCGGGTTCCAGTGTTCTGCCAACGGTACTGGCGGTGACTGGCCAGGCCACGCATTCCTCTTCACCAGTCGTCGGATCATTCTCGTGCAGCAACCGGCTCATCAATCAGATTCATCATCTGATCGTGATGGCTATGGCCAACAACATGGTCAGCCTCCTTACAGACTGTCCAACGCGCGAAAAAACCGGGTGGTTAGAGGAGACATACCTGGTGGGTCCCGGCGTCATGGACAATTTTTTTGTGCCCAACCTGTACGCCCAGACTGCCTGGAATATGCGAACCGATCAGAGCACCGACGGCCACGTAGCGGACATCGCGCCGGTCTATTTTAATTACGCAGGCGGCTTTGTGGATTCACCGGAATGGGGAAGCGCTTCAATTATCGACCCGTGGCTGATTTACCGGCGTTTTGATGACAGGTCTGTGCTTTCCGCTAATTATTTGATGATGCGACGTTACGCAGCATATCTTAAATCCCAGGCTACGGGCAATCTTCTGCTTTTCGGACTTGGCGACTGGTACGACCTGGGTCCCAACGCCCCGGGCTATGAGCAGCTCACCAGCCTGGGTGTCACCGCAACGGCCACGTGGTACCGTGATTTAATAATAATGGAAAGAACTGCTGACCTGCTTGGCCATTCCACCCAGGCGCAGGCGTACGCCTCACAGGCCGCGATAGTGCGCGTTGCGTTCAATACACGGTTCTACCACCCAGCCACCGGACAATATGACCGTGGAAGCCAATGCGCCAATGCCATGGCCATCGCCACGGGCCTGGTCCGTAAAACTGACCGCAGCCGCGTGCTGGCGAATCTAATTACTGACATCCATCACCACGGCGATCACACCACCGCGGGCGACATTGGATTTCATTATGTGGTTCAGGCCCTGACTGATGCCCATAAATCCCTGCTTCTTTTCAAAATGACCACACAAACCACTCCGCCCAGTTATGGCAGTCAGATAGCGCACGGTGCCACAGCACTAACGGAGTCTTGGAATGCATTGCCCCAGGATTCGCAGGATCATTTCATGCTGGGAGATATCGACCAGTGGTTCTTTAATGGTCTGGCCGGCATCCGTCTTAATTTTTCCCGAAAACCCGGCCGCCAACTGGAAATACGCCCGGCCATGGTAGGGAATCTGAAATGGGTGCAAGCCGATTATCATTCAGTACTGGGCAATATTGTCAGCACCTGGAAACGCAATGGCCCGACATGCACGATGGATGTCACCATTCCCTTCAACACACTGGCCACAATTTACATTCCGCACACCGGTAATTCGCCGATTTTTGTCAATGGCCGGCCTCTAGCAAACCGACCCGGACTAACGCTGCTTGGGCACCGGCGCACGCATGTAGTTTGCCGAGTTCCCGGCGGTGTTTATAAATTCGTCTCGCATTATCAGCCATAGTGCTGCCACACCTACGGCATAGGAATATTTTTCAGGTTCATCGGGATCTGCAGGCTTTCCTGCCGGGTGAAAACCGGCATGCGAATCTCGGCGGGCTTGCCTCCCGTTACATTGACGCTGTATGTAATGCCTTGCGGCCCGCCGCCGCCCCCACTCCAACCGGCGGATTGAATGGTGCGACCGCCGGCCGTAGTAATGGTCGCAGAGTTCACTTGTTGAAGCTGGTTCATAATATTCTGCCGGTTCGAATTCGGGTTGTAGGCACCGGGGGGTTGAATGATGGTGTAGGTGAAGTGCCACATTGTGGGGTTTCCGGTGCGGTGGCTTACAGAGACTTTTATTCCATCGAACGACGTACTGGCAACACCTTTGGCTTTAAATTTCAAATCCAGCATTTTCATGTGCGAAGAAATAATAACCGGAATGTAGCCTTTTAACTCTGTGATAGTCTTTCCAGGGTGGTGGGGCCATTGCAACGGGATATTGAAATTTACTACGCCACTCATCTGATTGCCGCCATACCACATGTTGCCCGGAGTCGCTGTCACCAGAGAATTGCCATGATTATCAACGGCTTTGGTCACCACGGTCTGCTGGACTTGCATGGGACCTATTTTGCCCGGAATCGACAGGAGCGCCCCCTGAATATTAAATGTTTGGCTCGCCGACGGCCCGTTGGAGGTGAAATTTACGCTGCGGCTATAGTTAATATTTTGCGGCGTGATAGCAAAGCCACCTTCAATATCAATGTGGTCCCCCTTGCCCAATACGCCATTAGGTACCAGCGTCAACTGCTGCTGATTGCCATAATAGCCCGGCGAAGGAGAAACGCCGGTGAGAACCGCCAGTTTCTGCATAACTTGCCAGTACGGTACGTTATGTGCATGAATGGTGACCTGCGGCATTGTGCCCGGATTGTTATTGATAAAATTGGGCACTGTTCCCGCCTGCTTACATACGCTGTCAAACGCCTGCTGGGCAGAAATATTTTTGGCATCCAACGTAATCAGCGGGCCACGCAGAAGATCAGCGTGAGCGATCTCACGCAGATCTTGTCGCAATAAATGCCGCATCTCCGGTGTAGTTAGCCCGGAAAGAGTTTTCTTCATTTCCGGCACGGCAGCATCGCCCGCTGCGGACAACTTTTTGGCGGCCGCGTGGCGTATCAAATAGCGATGGCTGGTAAGTTGCTTAATCCAATGCTGAATCTCCTGCGGACTAGCCTTCACCGCCGCCGGCGCCGCCGAGGTCGGGGCCATAATACCCGCTGCATCAGCGGCAAAAACAGCACACGGGGCAGAAGACATCACCGCCGATGCCAAGGCAATAGCCGTGCATAAACCGGCGGATCCCCAGCCCCACTTCCGAAACAGCAGCGTCTGCATCTGAGCACTCCTTTTATTTATTTGATTAATTAATATGCGGTGGCACATTTTTGCCGCCCCTACAGTATATGATGATAAACCGTAGCTCTATACCGTGCAATGAACGCTCATTTTCCAGCTAATTTTCCAGCATGGAAAATGCCGATCGCCGCCGCCGAACCAGTCCGGGAAAAATTTGAAACCTCCGCGTGACGTCCAGGTGAATTGTTACCCGGCGTAATACTGCCTATAATCTGCCTTGATCCACGGCGCGCTCAAACGCCGAGTTGGCGGGCGCGGACGGGGCGGGATTTTTTACGAAAGGTTATCTGATGAAACTGCAAAACAAAGTAGCTATTGTTACCGGGGCGGCCACAGGCATTGGGCAGGGCATCGCCATTCGTCTGGCCAAAGAGGGAGCGGCCATTGTGGTGGATTATGTTGGTAAACCCGGCGCGGCGGACCAGACGCTAAACGCCATCAAATCAGCAGGCGGAAAAGCGATTGCCGTAGCGGCTGATGTGAGCAATCCGCAACAGGTCCAGGCGATGGTGGATGAAGCGGTTAAAACCTTTGGCAGTCTGGATATTCTGGTGAACAACGCCGGCATCGAATTCAAACACCCCTTTGTAGAATTTCCGGTGGAACAATTTCAGAAAATTATTTCAGTCAATTTGATCGGCCCCTTTGTGTGTGCACAAATTGCAGCGCGGCAAATGATTAAGCAGGGTAAGGGCGGCCGGATTATCAACATTTCTTCGGTGCATGAAGATCTGCCCATGCCCACCAACGCTCCTTATTGCGCTACCAAGGGCGGCATACGAATGCTCACCCGCACCATTGCCGTGGAACTTGCGCCGCACAAAATCACAGTCAACAATATTGGCCCCGGCGCCATCTTCACACCCATTGATGCCGATGTGGAAGCCAACAAAGCATTGGAAGACGCCCTGATGGCCGAAATCCCGCTGGGCCGCTGGGGCAAGCCCGAGGAAGTCGGTGCTCTGGCCGCATTTTTGGCCTCCGAGGAAGCAGCCTATTGCACCGGCTCCACATTCTTCATCGATGGCGGAATGCTCCGGCAGGCCGGGGCTCTTTAAACCGCCCGTTGCGACGATAGAATACCTGAATGATGGTTCCTGCAATTACCGGCTACTACAACCGCCTGCCGAGGATGGCAGACTTTATGTTCTGGGGTGACCAGCGCGTGCTTACAGCGGCATGTGCGATAAATGAAGCGGAATATTACGCCGAACGCGGATTCTCTGCCGGCTCACTGCATAAGCTGCTGGTGCACACCATGGCAGGGCAATGGGCGTGGTTATCGCGCTGGAAGCGACTGGATATCCGCCGCCTGCAGGACGCAACAGACTATCCAACCCGTGAGAGTTTGCTTAACCGCTGGCCACAGGTACATCATGATTTTTCCGAATTTCTGACCGCGCAAACCGAAACTACGCTGGCGGCACCGCTTACCTACCACAACACACGCGGCGATCAGTTCACGTTACCGTTAGGTGAACTGATCCTGCATTGCCTGGATCATGGAACCTATCATCGCGGGCAGGTTAACAGTCTGATTAAGTTAGCGGGAGGGACACCAGTCGCGGTGAACTATTTCCAGTTCAGCTTGGACTATCCTCCTCAGACCGAGTCTTTACGAATAAGTCACTGACTTCAGCAATCCGGGCAGCGGCGACCCTGGCGGGCACTACCTCGGAATCAGTTGGAAGCGCCACCTTGCTTGAGCAGCTTTTGCACATCCGCTGCAAGTAAGCGCGGGGAGTAGCCGACAATAATATGCCGCAATACGCCATGCCGATCAATGACAAATTCTGTCGGGAAACCGGTAATGCCAAGCTTCCGGGCCAAAGCACTGTTTCCGGGGTTTTGGTTAAAAATCTGCGGCCAGCTTTCTTTCTTGTGCGCTTTTTGATACCGGACGACGGAGGATGCAGTTGATTGAACCGGCACGCCTACCACTTCCAAACCGTGGCGGTGGTACTTGCTATAGAGCTTCGAGATATACGGCGCTTCCTTCAGGCACCATGGGCACCACGTACCCCAGAAATCCACCACAATCACTTTCCCTTTCCACTTGGAGGTATTCAAGCGGCCTCCCCCCAGCAGTTGGCCGGTGAGAACCAGCGAATGCCCTTTTCCACCGGCAGTGTTTGCCCCCGTGGTCTGCGCGTCGCCTCGCTGGTAATTGATCACCACAAACAGCCCCATCAATAAAGTAGAAGCCGCTAAAAAAAGGCCGCCTTTGCGCCAAGGCCGGTTAAATTGATCTGACATATCGATTTCCTTTCTTGTGAAACCAGAGTAACAGCAAGCTCGTTAACCAAGCAATTATTATTATAGCCATCCGAGCATCCAAAATCGAAACAGTTACAAAAATGCCGGCCCCAAGGGCCACGCAATAAATCCGGGCGGCCCGTTGGAGTGCGAGTTTCTCGGCCGAACCATTCTCTTAGCGCCGGCATTTATCCCGTCGATGTTGCCGCTTGCCCGAAAATATTGCCACGCCCGGCCCCAAAGCCTGTTTCAGCCAGCTCGAATTCGCCGGCCATTTATAAATTCACCCTTCCAAGTTATCGCCTTCATACCGTGGCTCACTTGCCAGTTAGGCCTCTCCGACAGGACAATAGCGGTTGGTTAATTTTGCGAGGTCTACCTTGACTGGGGTATTTCGGTTTAGTTTCTACATCACCGTGATGGTGCTGCTGCTTTTTACCGTCCCCGTGCGCCGGGCATGGGCGGTGCATGTGGTGGCCGGCCCGGTGGCGGGCAGTATCACGCCTGATTCAGCGCGGGTATGGATTCAGTTAAGCACCAGTGACCGGGTCAAGGTGCGGTGTTTTGACGTTACCACCGGGTACCAGGTTTCAGCCATGGGCACCACTGTGCTGGGGCCGCCCCCCTTTATTGTCAACGCCGCACTCAATGATCTGCTTCCCGATCATGATTATCGCATTACACTTCTGGTCAATGGGCACCCCCTCCCGCTGCCGCTGCCGCATCTCATTATCCATACCGTGCCCGCGTATGGAACCTTCAAGCCCGTGCATGTTGCGTTCGGCTCCTGCGCCGATACGGCAGTTTATCCCGCCAAAACCATCTGGCGCAGCATCGCACAACTTCAGCCGCAGGCCTTTATTTTCGCAGGCAATTCATCGTATCTGCCCCGGCGTGTAAGCCGCTTTCCATATACATATATTCATGCATATAATTTTATCCTGACACGGTATGATCAGGCGCGGACATTTGGCCCTTTGCGCGGGTTATTTAGCGTGTGCCCCATCTATGCCACCTGGGATGACCGTGATTTCGGCACGCCCCACGCGGATGCGTCCTTTGTATTCAAGCATGATTCATTTCTGGCCTTTGAACAGTTCTGGCCGAATCCCGGCTACGGCAGCGGCACCACGTTGGGTACGTTCTGTCATTTTCGTATTTCAGATGTCGCTTTTTATCTGCTGGATGACCGCAGTTTTCGCGTGAACTCTGCGCCCCAAGCTCCGGGAAAAATGCTGGGCACCAGGCAAATTGCCTGGTTAAAGCGGCATTTGCTTAACAGCAGCGCCACCTTCAAAGTCCTGGTAGATGGCGATCAGATGCTGGCAAATTATCCGGGACATGAAAGCTGGGGAAACTTCCCACGAGAACGCCGCAACTTTATTCATTGGATTTTCAGCCATGATGTTTCAGGCGTAGTATTTTTGAGCGGCCATCGCCGCTTTGGCGAGCTAACCCGTCGCAAGCCCAACCCCAATGGCCTGGATCAATATCCCCTCTATGACCTCACCAGCTCATCCCTGGCCGCCCAGCCCATTCCGGCAGGTCAGTTGTTGGCATGGCCCAATGCACAAAGACGCGGCATGCCAATATTTGAACACAACTTCGGTTTCATTAACGCCGGCGGCCCACCGGGCAATCGGCATATTACCCTGCAACTCCGGAACGCCCAGGGCGTCATTGTGCTTTCCAAAACCATCCTGGCCACCGATCTGCAAGGCCAGTAATGCGGTAACAAAGCGAAGCAACCAATTACCGGTTGTCACGCGTTGTTTCCCTCCATTTCGTCCCCCGATGCTCCTGCGAGATTTTGCAGAGCTTCGAGGGATGTAGTTCTGTGACGTGCGGGGCGGCGCATGGTTTTTTGTCGGCCCGGCATCATGAGTTTGATGATGACGGCGGTGGCGATGATGCTTGCCAGTGCGATGGCTGCCGCCGCGTAAGGGTGTTCTGTCAGCAACTGCCAAGTGTGCCGCCTGCTTACAATTTCCCAGTGCCCAACGGTTATCGGTTTCATAGTTTTTTCCCCAACATTTACTTTGCACAACTTATAACCGCTCCGGGTGGTTTAGCCAAGCGGCGACAAAACACAGCATGCCCATCGCTTTGGCCCATCGCTTTGGCACAGTTGCTTAAACCCCCCGCATCCGTTAATTTAGTATCCATACCCGGGGACGTCGTTCAATGGGAGGACGGCGCGTTCGCAATGCGCAGATGGGGGTTCGATTCCCCTCGTCTCCAGTCGGTATAAAAGCACCCATTATCGCGTTACTCCCCCCGAGTAACCTGCCGCCGCCGCATGAAAAAAGAAATAAAGCCCGGCGGCCCAATTCGTCAGAAAATCTGCTTTTACGGAGGAATTTTTCATGGTTGAACCCACCATTACATGCCCGGAATGCGGTAAAGAAATAAAACTTACAGAATCCCTGGCCGCCCCGCTGATCGCCGCGACACGCCGCGAGTATGACGAAAAAATCGCGCAGAAAGATTCCCAGGTCGCCAAACGCGAGGCGGCGCTTCGGGAAAAGGAGGTGGCACTCAAACAGGCCCAGGATTCCGTCGACGATCAAGTAGCCACAAAGCTTGATTTGCAAAAAGCTGCGATCTCCGCAGAAGAAGCCAAAAAGGCCAAGCTGCTGGTTTCCAACGAGCTAAAACAGAAAAACGATGAAATCAACGACCTGAACGCTGTAATGAAGGACCGTGACGCCAAATTGGCGGAAGCCCAGAAGGCGCAAGTTGAACTGATCCGCAAGCAACGGGAATTGGATGACGCCAAACGGGAAATGGAACTGACCATTGAAAAGCAGGTGCAGGCAGGCCTGCGGCAAGCCCAGGACAAAGGCCGGAAGGAAGGGGAAGACGGCCAAAAGCTCAAGGTGATGGAGCGGGACCAGACTATCGCCTCTATGCAGCAAAAAATTGAGGAACTTAAGCAAAAGGCTGAACAGGGTTCCCAGCAGTTGCAGGGCGAGGTCCAGGAACTGGAACTTGAATCCACGCTCAAGGCCAAATTCCCGCGCGATACCATTGAACCAGTCCCCAAAGGCGAATTCGGCGGTGATGTGCTGCATCGCGTATTCAGTTCCAGCGGCCAAGCCTGCGGGACCATCCTCTGGGAATGTAAACGGACCAAAAACTGGAGCGATTCCTGGTTGGCGAAGTTGCGCAGCGACCAGCGGTCCGCCAAGGCGGAAATCGCGGTGCTCGTTTCCCACGCTTTGCCCCAAGGTGTTGAAACGTTCGATCTGATAGAAGACATTTGGGTTACATCCACCGACTGCGCCGTTCCCGTTGCCATGGCCCTGCGGCAATCGCTGGCTGAAATTGCCGGCGCACGACAAGCCGGCGAAGGCCAGCAGACCAAAATGGGCATGGTGTACGAATACCTCACAGGTCCACACTTTCGGCAGCGCGTCAGCGCGATAGTAGAAGCGTTCACATCCATGCAGGAAGATCTAAATGCCGAGCGAAAAGCCATCATGAAACAATGGGCCAAACGCGAATCACAAATCGAACGCGTCATGCAGGCCACGGTCGGCATGTACGGCGACCTCCAAGGCATCGCCGGCAAAACCCTCAAGGAAATCGACGGCCTGGATATGAAAGCCTTAGGCGAAGGGCCAATGCCATCGCAGGGACCGCACGCTTCGCAGGAGTAGAACTTCCGCGTTAAAGGGAAACACCGATGATGATTATCAGCGAAATTTTGAAATGGGCCACGCAAAACCTAAAGCCCTGGCAACGCGACGCCTTACGGCGGTTGTTCCAGAAACATGATCTAGATGAGGGCGATTTGAAAGATTTATACGCGATGTTGCGCTCCTCCCACGGGTTGCCTGACCCACAAAACCGCGAACCGCTACCCCTGTCCGATGAACATGTGCCGGCCGCGACGTCGGGCTCGGCCCCGGTCATCCTTAAAGCCATGCGAGGCCTTAAAAACGTAAACAGAATCGCGAGCGGCCAAACGATTGAATTTGGGCCGGGTCTAACTGTGGTTTACGGCCCCAACGCCTCCGGAAAATCGGGCTATGCGCGTGTACTGAAGCGGGCCTGCCGGGCACGGGATAACTTGGAGGTTGTCTTGCCGGACGTTACGGCTCCTGCCGGTGGGGCTAAAGAGCCAGAGGCGGTGTTCGATCTGACAATTGGGGGCCAAGTTAAATCGCTTCACTGGAAACATAATAGCATTGCACCGTCCGAGCTTTCATCAATTGCCGTCTTTGACAGCCATTGTGCGCGGGCCTTCCTCGAAGAGGGCGAGGCCGCGTTTCTGCCGTATGGGCTTGATATTCTCGAAAACCTCGCACAGCGGGTGTTCCCTGAGCTCAGGAAACGATTGGACAGTGAAATATCTTCAATAGATGTTGATAGCAGGTCTTTTCAAGATTTTCCAAATGAGTCTGCGGTCGGAAAAATCGTGGCGAAACTTAGTGAAAAAACTGACATCGAGGAGTTGAGGAAGCTGGCGGCAATGAGCGAAGCAGAACAAAAGCGGATGGGCGAACTTGAGGCGGTCACTAAAGAGATTGATCCCGCAAAAAAGGCCAAGGATCTACGGCTTTCGGAAAAGAGGCTCACCGGTTTGGCTGATCGCATTACCGCCGCCGCCGCGGTGGTAAGCAATACGGTAATTGAGCAGCTTAAGCAACTGGATGAAGGCGCGGAAGATGCGATTAGGGCCGAAAAACTCGCTGCGGAATCACTATCCAATGATTCACAATTACTGCCGGGAACGGGGGGAAGTGTATGGCGGTCGCTCTTTGAATCCGCGCGGAAATTCTCTGTGGAGGCAGCTTTCCCGGCAGAACCATTTCCATACATCGGTACTGGGGCGCGATGCCCTCTTTGTCAGCAATTTTTCGACGTGCTCGCGGGAGAACGCCTTCGGCGGTTCGATGATTTCGTGAAGAAGGAAGCCGCAAAACATGCCGATGATCAGCGGACAAAACGGCGGCAGAAACTTCAACAAATCCAAACGGCGTCAATGGATTTGGGCTACGATAAAGCGATCTCGGAGGAAGTCGAAGGAATTGACCCTGCGATTCATCAAATGATCGCTGATTTTAAGACGAGGTTAACGGATCGCCAGAAATGGATCCAGCGAGCATTAGAAAAGCACGCCTGGATCGACTTGCCGGAATTGCCGGAAAGCCCCGTGGAATCGGTAAATCGGCGAGCCGAAAACTTTGCATCACAGGCACGGAGCTATGAAGATGCAAGGGACCCGGCCAAGATTGCGGCAGCAAGGGCTGAGTTTTCCGAACTCCAATCACGTTCAATGTTGTCGCAATGCATCGATCCTCTCCTTAAGCTGGTTGGGAGAACGAAAATCAAGGCGCATTTGCAAGCGTGCCGGGACGATCTCGATACCAGAGCCATATCCAACAAGGCGAAAGACCTTGCGAACCAAGCGTTAAGTGATGAGTTGAGTAAGGCGCTAAACAGTGAATTTGTCAAGCTGGGAATGGAGAACGTCAAAACGAAGCTGAAGTCGAGAAACCAGCAGGGAAAAACGCTCTACAAAATTGTTCTAGACCTTCCCGTCGCGAGTAAGATCGACGCGATTTTGAGTGAGGGTGAGCAGCGGGCTATTGCCATCGGGTCATTCCTTGCGGAAATGAATCTAGCCGACGGTTCCAATGCCTTAGTATTTGACGACCCCGTATCCTCGCTGGATCACCACCGCCGCCAACGTGTTGCGCGCCGGCTCGTCAAGGAGGCCGGTAACAGGCAGGTCATAATTTTCACCCATGACACGGTCTTTCTGGCCGAGCTTTTGGAGGCGGGGGAGAAGTCTACACCGCCACCAGAGGTAGCGCAACTTGAATGGGCCGAGAATCACCCCGGCCATGTCACGACTGGGCTTCCCTGGGAACACCAGCGCGTGAATGCCAGGATCGATAAGTTGGAGAAGGAACAGCAGCATCTCGCAGGTATTTGGGATCCCTATCCCGATGAGAGCCAACGGCAGGAAATGCGGGAAGTGTATAGCCGATTACGGGCAACCGTAGAACGTGCTATCGAGGAAGTAGTATTTAGCGGGGTCATCAGGCGTTACAGTGATTGGATAAAGTGTGGCAAGCTTGCAGATGTGGTCGGCTTCTCACAATCGGAATTTGAGGCCATCGAGAGCCTCCACAGGACGTGCTGCGACGTTACTGAGGCTCATGATCACGCATCTACCAGGGATGCAACCGTCCCCACACCAGCGCAGTTACTGAATGATATTAACGAGTTGAAATCGGTGATTGACACCATCAAGGAGAGGCGGAAGAAGCCGAAAGCTATGACGCCCCCCTCCGTTCCTTGAGGGCACCCAGCCGTCCGCGGTGGATACCGTGTTCCATCACATTTTACCCCACCGCCCTCCATCCCAATCGCCCGGGCGATATTTTTCAAATGCTGAATCATGTTGGATCGTGATTACCGGGTCGTGCAGGTCGTGGAATTGAATCACGATCACCGTGAAGCCGTTCCGCCGCCTTCGCCAATTTCCACCCACGCAATCAATCGCATGGCCAACGAGCTGCCCTCACGGAGCAATCCGCGATATTGGACCTCGCGGCGCAGCATCTCCGGGAGGACCGACACCGCCAGTTCGTTTTGCGCTGATCGGTCCACCGCCGCCGTACCTGCCGGTTGCAGACCGCACAGGCCTGCAAGTATCGAATCACCTGATGGCAGGCGCTGTCCGTTGGCATCCACGGCCAAAGGGATAACGGCTTGGCGGAAGTAGCCATCGGGGCCGTGAATCTCAACGCCCCACACCGACAGGAAGCACGCCCCGTCCGCCAAGTTCGCAAACCGGCCAATCACGGCGCGCTGACTTGCGGGAAGTTCGCGGCTGCCCGCCAGCAGGTGGCGAACCAAGGGGTGCTCCAACCCCAGCAGTCCCAGATCATCGTTCTTCCTGGCGGTCTCCCGATTCGTAGTAAAAAGGTGCGCCTGGCCACCGGGCAGCGTGACTTCAAATATCCCTTCCTCGGCCTGCCGCATTTCCGCGCCCAAAGCGTGGCTCGCATCTCGCACGAACGCCAATAACCGATGCATCCCTGCACCCCCATCATCAAACTTTCGGTAGTCCTCAAGATTGAATGTTTCCAAGTCCTGGAATAACTCGAACACGACGTGCCGCGCCAACTTCGCGTTTTCCAGCGCCACCTCCAGTTCCTGCCGAGTCCGCTTCAATGTCGGGTCGCGCACGGCGTCCTGGTAAAGTTGATCGTAGGAAATGCGCTCAGCCAACTGTCCCAGTACTTGGCCCCGCAGGTCCTCGGTTACCTGACCGTATTCATCAACCTTCCCCAGTGTCTGGGCAATGGCCAGGAGCTTCTGTTCCAGCAGCATGAATATCTGCCCTTCGATGGTGTCGGTGGACACAATATTATAAACCTGCGCCGTGTCGCGCTGGCCGTAGCGGTGAATACGCCCGATGCGCTGTTCCATGTCCATCGGATTCCACGGCAGGTCGTGGTTAAACAGCACTCTGGCAAACTGCAGGTTGATCCCCTCCCGCCCGGCCGCCGTGCAAACCAGCACGCGCGGGCCGTCGTGCCGGCGGAAACGCTTTTCAGCGGCGATCTTCGCGCCATGGTCTCCACCCTTGAGCACCTCGACACCCTTGCCCGGGTACCGTTGGTTAATGGCGTCCCGCAATGTATCAACACTGCCGAGGTACGTTGTGAATATCACCACCTTCTCCTGCGGATTCGATTGCCACAGGCCGCCCAGCCCGCGCAGCAGTTCCTCCGTTTTACTCTCGATGCCGCCGGGCAGTTCCGCCAGCAGCGCCTGTATGCGTTTGCGCTCCTCCGGCAGCGCCACGGCGACCAGCGCCGCAGCCGACTCCTCCTCGCCTGTTGCGGAAGCCTCAGTATCGGCCGCCACCGGAATAATTTTATTCTCCAGACGTTTCAGCAGCCTTAGTTTGGCATCCGCCAACAGCCGATCGACCTCCGCTCGCCCGGCCACGCCCTCGGCTATGGCGTGCATTGACCGCAGCAGGTCCCGCGCCTCCACCAAGGCTCGGTCTCGACCATCTGTGTCGAGGTTCTCGTCACACACCAGGGCCTCATGCACGGTCAACATCAATAACCGTCGCCGCATGGTGGCTGCCACCGCCGCGAAGCTTGATGACGCGATCTTCTGAAAAATCGTCATCACAAACCCCAGCGATCTTCCCTTGGCTCCCTGCATGGCCGAAAGGTTATACCCGTCGCGCAGATAATCCATAAGTGTGCTGTAGAACCGCAGTTCGCCCGCCGTAAGATGGAAAGCGCTGGTATGCACCTGGCGGCGGGAAAACAGCGGCTCACCGCTGGCGTTGCACGCGTCGGCCTGAGTGCGGCGAAAGACTACGGCATTAAGCCGATGGCGATTGTCCATCATGTCGCCGGTATTCTCAAACAAACGCGGATCCAGCAGGCGAATGAGCATCCAGAATCGGAAGTGATCACCCTGGTGGGGCGTAGCGGACAGCAGCAGCAGATCGCGGCTGTGTTCTCGCATGGCCTCCGCCAATTTGAAGTTCTGCGTTTTGCGGACCTTTTTTCCGGATTCGTTGGCTGTGAGGTGATGGGCTTCGTCGAAAACAATGAGGTCCCAACGCGGGGCTTCCAGCAACCGCTTCACACGTGCGGGGCGCTTGAGCGTGTCAATGCTCACGATCAGGCGATGGTGCTTTGCGAAGGCATTGCTCTTGCGGTCAGTGACATCGCCTTCAGAGCCGAACACCTCAAAATCCAGGTTGAAGGTGTCGTTTAATTCCCGCCGCCAGTTCTCAACCAGCCCCGCCGGAACCACCATGATGGCCCGCGTCAGTTCGCCCCGCGATGCCAGCTCGCGCAGGATTAAGGCTGTCTCGATGGTCTTTCCCAGCCCCACCGCGTCAGCCACCAGGAATCGCCGGGGCGAAGCGTTGGCGATTTTATAGGTCAAAACGATTTGATGCGGCAGCAAATCTACTTTGGCACTGGTCAGTGTCGCGGCGCTTTCCATGAGCGGTAATCGCTCGGCCTCGATGGCCAGCCACAGGCGGCGTACCGCCCCGGCGGTTGCCGGTTGCGGCGCTGCGGTTACCTGCTGATTCCAAGTTGCAGTGCGCGCCAGGGACGACACCAGCACCTGCCGCTCACCATGTGTCCGAAAAAATGCGCGGGCGTAGCCGCCACCATCCATACGCAGCAACACGCCCTCGCCCAACTCCGGGTGGATGACCACATCGCCGGGGGAAAGCGCACCAGCATCGCGATTTTGGCTTGGTACCATGTCGCGGGAAATTGAATCTGTTTTTTCCTGGATATTCATCGCGTTATGACAGCCACCTCACAAAATAACCGCCCACCTCACGGCTGCTCTCGACCAGCAGTTGGTAGGCACCGGCTCCAGAGGCTGCACCATTCCAGATCGCCTGCGACAGTCTCACCTTTTTCGCGCGGTCCCGGCCGCTGCCAAAATAGACGATCTCGTCACCTTCGTTAAACTCGAAAAGCGTTGCCGGCCCATCCATGACGAAAACCAGCCCGACATCCGGCCAGTGCGCCTTCCATGCCCGTACCGCCGCCAACGCATTCTGCCGCAGCCAGTCCGAAACCGCGTCCGGCGTGCTGGTCTGCATCATCGCGTATACCGCGGTTTGCAGCCCGCCAACCAGCACCGTTCTTTCACCGCTGGGCGTCGTATCCGGGAAACCGCCCCGCTGCCAACCGATCAGCGTGCGCAGCGGCGTTGGCTCAATATCGCGTATCAGCCCCGCCAGCAGGTCCGGGTGCCAGATGATGCTGCTGCCCGTGCGTTTCCATGTGCTTGCCGTCATTTCCTGCATAGTTGATCTCCGTTATGCGACTGTCTTCGCGCTGGCTTCCCATTCTTCAAACAGCATCGGCTGCTCCTGGCGCATCCGGGCGCGCTTGGCCTCGAATGCCGCCCGCAGCAGTTGTAGCGCCACGCCCGCCGCGCGGGGCACGTCCGGTTCGTCCGCGCCCGCAGACGTTTTGCTGTGCCAATCCAGCAGGGCCTCGACGCCGGGCCGGATGAGGAACGTCTCACGCTCTAATTCCTTTTCGATGTTCACACCGGTGTCGCCGTCTTGCACGGGCATCGCCGCGCCGATCAGGAAATGCGCCTGGTCGAGTTCGGTCTTGAGTTCCCGCCGCGAGCGCTGGCGCATTTTCTGGAAGCGGGTGTAAATCGGCACGCGCGTGACAACCTTGTCCTCTTCCACGATCCACGGCGTACTGCCGGTGCGCTCAAAATCGCGCGGCTGGATGGCCGTGCCACGCAGCAGCTTGGAAACCTCATCCCGGCCGTATGATACCTTCGGGCCGAAAAGCCGCAGGTACTGGTACACCACAGGCTGCACGATGCTGGGCGGGCGCTCGCCGGGTGCGCCATTTAATTCATCCAGCAGTTGGTTGATGCCCAGCAGCGCGTCGCGGATGGAAAGCACCAGATCTTCGCCGCCGGGCGCGGAGACCATGACCTTCCCGTAATGGCGGCTGTAGAACTCCAGCGCCTTGCCGCGCAGGATGACCCGCACATCCGCGTCCTGTAGCCCGCGGGCCTTGTAGGATTCCAGCACCGGACGCAGGCGTGACATTTCCGCCTTGACCCATTGTCGCATCTTGGGCCAGGAAACGGGCTTGGGGGCTTCCAGTCGTTTCCGGCACACGTGGATGATGTCGTATTCGGTTCCCTTCGCGCCAAACTGCCCGCCCTTGCCTTTCATCTCGTCGCTGGCGATGGGGTAGGTTGCTTCCAGATAGAACCCCGCCTCGAACAGGCTGCGCAGCACGATTTCCCACTGTGCATCCTCGCTGTGATGGAAGGTGAAGGCCATGATGCCGCCGTCCTTCATCACGCGGCATGCTTCGGCCCAGCAAGGCGTGAGGCGGTCGTAATAGTGCTTGTCACCCTCGGCATCGGGAAGCGCACGAGGCTTGAGCGCTTCCTGAGCACTGGGCGTCTTGGTTGGGCCGAAGATGTCGGGGTATTCGTTCTTGAGGGGCAGGCGGAGCCATGCGAAGAAGAAGTTGGAGAGGTCGGAGTAGTAGAGGTTGTCGCCGAAGGGTGGATCCGTAATTACAAGGTCAAAGGGTCCGGTGAATCTCGCCTCTGAGGAAGTGCCACAATGAATGTCTGCACCGGGCAATATCGGATCACCCACAGCCAAGCGCGGTTCACCGGTTAGTTTCCTCACTTCAGCTGGCACGCTGTCCCAAGGCGCGGCAGCCCAGTCAAGGCCCTCCTTCACGCCATCGACCGTGCTGGTCCAGTTGCCTCGCCCCAGTGTGCCGAAGACCGGATTCTCGATCGTGTGCATCTTCGGAGCATAATTCGCATTTGATAGAAACGGGGCCATGCAATCCCGAGAGACATCCCAGATGCAGAACATGTTCTGGTTCCGAAGATACTGTTGCACTGCGCCAAGGGCCTGGTGCTTGGCCGCCTCCGAAGCCGTTCCCGCCACGACCACCCTCAGCAGCAATGCATGGACCGTAAGTTGCCGCGGGTTGAACATCTTGTACCAGTGGGTGTAGCCCTGTTCCGGCAAGGCGAAATTCGCTCGGTGCGTCATGTATGTGAATGGCATTTCCTCACGAGGCCAGCAGCCATCGAGGTCGGCGTCCCTCCGGGACTCCCACTCCCGCTCAGCGGCGACAATCCGTTCGACGTCTGCCCAATCGGGAGCCTTGAAGAACCGCCCGCCATACGGGCAGCCCTCCTCATCCCGCTTCGGGTCGTACGCTTGAATCACATAAGGTGCAACGGGCGAGGTCCGCCGGGTGGCCCGAACCGACCTGGCAAAATGTACCTGGTGCCCGCCCGCCGGGGCGGCACAGGTGAAATGGCCGTCGTTTTCCTTGCCATTCGCTTTCCGGGCGATAGTTTCTGCGCGAGTGTCGATAACCCGTCCGTCGCGGAGCGTGATTGTCGGAGGAACCCAGACCTTCGCATCGTCCCCACTACCCGCGGCTTCGGCGTTGGCGGATGCGTCCTCGCCAGCGACCGCGCCCACCATACCCCGTACCTCGATCAACCGCAGATGCTCCAGCCGCTCCCGGTACCAAGCTTCAGTCGCGCTGATCGGGGCGTCTATAAAGCCCCCGAACTCTTTCCCGGCCTCTTCGCCCGGCGAACCCTTGAGCCAATCCGGATCGATCAGCAACGTGCAATAAACAGGCTTCTTGCCATTGCGCGCCGGAAGTATCCCGAGATGCTTTTTATCAATGTCGGCCATCCGCCCGGCACCCTGGTGCATCTTGACCACGTCGCGCACGCTCTGCCCGGACCACGTGCCGCAGCGCGGGCAGTTGAACCCCGATTCCGTTTCGACCATCGCCGAGAGTTCCGCGATGCGCTGATCCCGGTCGGATTTAGCGCCTTCGGAATATTCGTTCAGCCGCTTGGTTACTCCGGATGTGACAACGGTGTAAGGGTGCTCATTTTCCAGCACGACGTGCTCGGCTTCCGGAGCGACGCGGGCGTCCCCCAATTCGGCATGGAAGCTGATGCCGCACGCTTTGTTCTTGCAGGTGCAGGGGATGTATTTTACGCCAAGCTTCTTGATCGCCACGATGGGTGAACGGAAAATCGGCGTGCGGTGGCCGCAGCCCGGCTTGATGCACGGGCCGTGCTTGGCCCAGAACGTGTAAATGATCTCCGGCCCTTCGTACTGGTAATCCTTACGCTGGTTCGGCGGCAGCGCAATGGGATCAAAGCCTGCGGGCATTGCCTGTCGGCCGCTAACGGCATCCACCCTGAACCATGTGCCCTTGCGCCCGCCCACGCCATCGGTGACATAAAACGGCTGAATCTGCGGTTTTACCTCGGCCTCAATCTGATCGAAAAAAGCCTTTA